>JBIQML010000012.1:0-22856 GCA_044463405.1 Nakamurella lactea
ACCCGGCACCGTCACCCCCGGCTCCCGAAACTCCACCACGCCACGGGACTTACCCTCGTTGAGTGGCACGGGGGGTCGTTTCCTACAGTCACCGTCACGCGGAACGCAATCACAGCACATCCAGCCAAATCGAGATCGGCCTGCGTGAGCGCGGCAATCGTCTGCGCAGAGCGCATTCCGCAGCCGAACGCGTCGACGTCTGGCGACAACTCGGCAACCTGCACCCGAGCGCGTTCCCGCCCCCCCACCAGGATTAACGGCGATCCGGTCACCGACCGGCGGCTGTGCCTGCGGTGCACCCCAGGGCAACCCAGCCATCGGGCGGCTGCCGCACGTCGGCCTTGTGTGTCTGCGGCACAAGCGCTGGATCGGCAGCTCAGCGCAGGTTGACCTGCACACCTATGTTGCCGCGCTCACCGCCGAACGACACTTCCGCAACTACCTCGCCGCTCGCGGGGTGCTGTTCGATTCCTTCGCAATGGAACTCGGCAGGGCTTGCGCTAACCCGGTCTTCATCGGCGTCCAGGAAATTGAACGACGCCAACAACACACTGGTATCGACGCCGTCGCCGCGCTGGTCTACCCAGAACAGGTCAGTTCGCCCGGCTGCTCACCAGCCCCACGTTTCTCGAGTACGTCCACGATCCCGCGCGGGAAGCGAACGGCCGCCGTGAACAAGTCACGAGCGAAGCCGCGAAAATCTTCCCGTATAGGAGGATTCGGAGTTCCTGGCGGGTAACCGAACGCATTTGGGATGTCGCACGACGGCTCACCCAGCTGCGGCGCGAATCCCTCCTCTGGGGTGGGCCGGTTCGCGACGCCCATTACAACCTGCTCCGATTCATCGAGCTGCCAGACCTGGTTATCGACGACAACTGGGACGACTACGGAACCAGACCTTCCACCTGCAGTCGCAGCCACCACGCCGTCGCCGGGAACGGCTCCTCCCCGTGAGCGGCTGGACTCCGTGGGCGCTAGTCGGTTGGTATGTCTGCGCAAGTGGGTGTGGTGGGCAGCCCGTTGAAACGGTCAGCGATCCATCCCATGGCGCGTTCGCCATCGACGAAGTAGGGCAGCAGGTGGTTGATCGCGAGTTTGTTGAGGAACGGCGGTTGGCGGTTGGTCCAGAATTCGACGTCAGCGCCCTTGGCGCACCAGTCCAGCGCGAGTTGGCGCGACCCTCCCCACGGGAAGAACGGGTCGAATCGGTTGGTGCTGATGAACACCGGTATCGCGGGCTTCAGTGTTCCGAGGCGTTGAGCGTTCAGAACGGTTCTCACGGCCTCTGAGCTGAACACCTCGGCGGGATCGACGTTGAAGTATTCGTTGAGGTGATGGAAGCTGAACGTCAGAACCCCTTCGACCACGCACATGGTCGACGAGCGGGTCAGCAGATCCTTGCCCTGATCGGAGAGGGCCGGCAGGAGCAGCGGAGCGGCCTGCGGATACGCGGCCGCGATCCCGTTGAGCGCGTACCCGAGCGCGACTAGGAAGATGCTGCCGTCGAGGAACGGCGGCAGCAGGGTCAGATCGGCCGGTGGCGCCCCGATCCACGCGCCGACCAGGTGCAGTTCCGGCGCGTAGCTGGGTGCCAGTTCGGCCGCCGAGCCGGAGGCCTGCCCGCCCGAGGACCATCCCCACAGTGCGACCGGCCCGTGCGGATCCAGCGACGTGCCGGGCAGTTTCATCGCCGCGCGCGCGGCGTCGAGAAGGGCGGTGCCGGCGGCTTGTCGCATCAGGATCGGGACTGGGCCGGGGGTGCCCAGCCCGACGCCATCGGTGACCACGACGGCGAATCCGCGCGCCACCATGGTGGCGATGAAGGTTTCCTCGTAGCCGAGGTGCAGGTCCAGGCCGGAGGAGAAGTGGATGCCCTGGTTGAACATCCGCGATGGGGCGCATTGATCCCCCAGCCCGTACGGGCCGGTCGCGAAGGCGATCAGTGGCCGGGGTCCTTGGCCGGGCCAGGGGTTGTGCGGTTCGAAGTAGGTGCCCGTGACCGCGACCGGGTTGCCGCTGTTGTCGGTGCTGCGATACATGATCCGGGTGCCGTCGGCCACGTAGGCGCCCAGCTGGCCCGACGGTTCCAACACCAATGGCGAGGGTTCCGAGCGGATCAGATCGCCGGGCTGTCCGGCGGGCAGCAGGTCCGGCGGGGTGTAGAACGCCGCGTACCGGGACTCGTTGGATCCCCAGCAGTTGGGGTCCGGCTGGGGGCACTGCTGCTCGAACTGCGCCGGATCCGCTGTGACCGGTGCCGCCACACCCATTGACGGAATCACCATTACCAGCATCGCTGCCAGCGCCATGGCGACACGTGCCAGCCAACCCGCCCGCTCAGCCGCGACGTGTGACAGGAATCCGGGTTTGGATTCGCTGGCCTTTGCCGCCGCGCGATCTGCGGGATCGCGGCGGTCCTTGGTCATGGACATTGTGAGGTGATCCCCTTCGTGAGCTGCGTGAATCCGCGCGATTTAGCGGCATTTGGGTCAGTGGGCAGACGCGACGTCGCGTCGTTGTCGACGCGGGCGCAGGTGGGTGGGCGCGGTCAGCCCATGCTGCTTCCGCCGTTGACGCTGAGCACTTGTCCGGTGATGAACCCGGCCTCCTCAGAGGCCAGGAACAGCACCGCGGCCGCGACTTCGTCGACGGTCGCCGGGCGTCGCATCGGGATGAGGCTGACCGCGATGTCGGTGATCGACCGGAATTCGTCGGGCAGGCTCCCCTCGGCCAGACCGGCTTGGATCTCGGGTGTCAGAACATAGGACGGGGCCACCGTGTTGAAGGTGATGCCGCTGGTGGCGTATTCGCGGGCCAGACCGACAGCGAACGCATGCACACCGCCTTTGGCGGCGTTGTATATCGCGTGTCCGTTCAGGCCGTTGCGCACGGATTCGGCGCCGATGTTGACCACGCGTCCATACCCGGCGGCGACCATAGGGGGCAACACGGCCAGCGTGGAGTTGAGCGTGGTCCACAGATTGTTGTCGATCGTGCGTCGAATCGTTTGCTCGGTGTGGGCAGCGGTCGCGGTGATCACACCGCCGCCGGCGTTGTTGACGAGGATGTCGATTCCACCCAGTTCGTCCAGAGCCGCGGCGACGAGCCGTTCACCGGCCCCCGACTGGCTCAGGTCCTCGACGTGTCCGGCCACGACACGCGCGCCGTCAGCCGACAATCGCGTCGTCGCGTTGTTCAGCACCGCCTCGTCGGGTCCGGCGAGCAGCACCGCGGCCCCTTCGGCGAGGAATCGACGGGCCACCCCGAATCCGATCCCGGTCGCGCCACCGGTGATCACGGCACGGCGACCGGCGAGCCGACCGCCGCTCACAGGATGATGCTCACGGCGCCGGCGGGACGCAGCACCGTCATGTCCATGACCGCCCGCTTGTAGCAGATCCGCAGGGCGCCATCGGTGCGACGCAGCCGGTAGTCGTAGCGCCCCACATAGTGATCGTCGCGGCCGTTGCGGAAGCGCCACACGGTGAAATAGGCGCTGACACCGATCTCCTGGCCTGATTGGTCGAGGATGCGCACATTGCTGACTTGATGGCGGGTGGCGGCATGGGGGTATTCGCGGTGCGCTTTGCGGCTGTTGAGCCGGTCCACCCGGGCCAGTAGCCGGAACTTGTTGTCGTTGACCAGAACCATGTCGCGATCCGGTTCCGGATCGGGTAGATCGTTGGCCGGGATGACGTACTGGGCATCGTCGGTGTAGAGCTGCACCCATTCATCCAGGCGCCACTCGTCGAGCAGCTGCGCCTCCAGGTACAGCAGATCCTCCACATCGCAGCGCTGCACCGCACCGACCTCGGTCGCACCCGCCCCGGTCAGGGCAGTGGCGAGCTGTTCGATGGTCATCCCACCACCTCCCGCTGCGGGCTGACCTGCTCGCGCCACCGCCGCCAGAAGGCCCGCATCTGCTCCTCGTCGGTGGCTTTCGGCTCACGCGTCATGCCGCGGGAAATGTCGTTCCATTCGACCCCGCCGCTGCGGAACCCGTCCTGACACGACTCGAGGGCCTCGACGTCGTCGGGGGTGGCAAGCCCACCGGGTCCCAAAAAGCTCAGGAAACTTTCCAGCCGCAGCGCCCGCGCCTGCGGCATTTCGGCTTTCGGGGCCAGGTGCCAGGCGCTGACCTCCATGCGGTCGGCCGCAGTGGGCATAAAGGTGCGCACCGTGACCGCTTGGATGTCGTTGATGATCAGGTTGGGGTAGATGAACAGGTTGCGGTTGTTCTCGGCCATCACCTCGGCGCGCTTCGCACCCCACAACTCGACGAGCCGGGAACGCATGTTCTCCATCTCGGGCCGCGACTCTTCGCCGAACTGTTTTTCCCATTTCGCGATCGGCCGGCCCCACGGGGCCTTGTACTCCATCACGGCGTGCCCATGGCCCAAGGCCCGGCCCCGCCCGGCCAGCCCACCGGCCACGTCGATCCCCATGGAACTCAGGTATTTCATGTAGGTGTCGTGGGTGGGGGCCGCGTGGTAGCCGTCGATGCTGTTCTCCACGAGCAGCTTCCAGTTGGCGTTGATGGAATACTGGTTGGAACCCTTAAGAATCTCCCAGCCGGACTCCGACTCGTCGACAACGAAATCGAGGTACTCGCGGGCGCCCGACAGATAGTCGACCAGACTCTCGGCGTCGGGGTCGAAGGTGACGAACACGAAACCGCGATAAGACTCAACTGCGGCCACCGGCCGCAAGCCCATCTCCTCCATACGAAACGCCGGCCCGTAGCCCTGACGATCCGGCACACCGACCAGCTCGCCGTCGGTGTTGAACGACCACGCATGGTAAAAACACTGAAACACTTTGCCGTTGCCCGAATCCGTGCGACACACCGTGGCACCGCGGTGCGGGCAGGTGTTGTGCAACGCCCGGATCTGGCCGGTCTTCGCGCTGCGCACGAAGATCAGCGGCCGCCCCGCCACCGAACGCCGCACAAAATCGCCCGGGGCGGGAATCTCGGATTCATGCCCCAGGTACAGCCAGCACCGGTCGAACACGAGATCGCGCTCGGCTTCGAAGATCTGCGGCGAGGTCAGCGCCGAACGATGGATACGAAACACGCCACCGTCGGGGTCGTCGACAATGAGCTGCGTTGCAGCCGGTCCCATCACCTTCGTGTCCTTTCCTGACAGCCACCCTGGTGGTGGTGCTGAAGTCTGTTCACGAGCCGCTCACCCTTTGGCGGGAATCACGCGAGGCGCGGGTGGCGCTCGCGGCTGGCCGCGTGATCGGCATGTCTACCCAGTGCGGCCAGCCGGCCTTGCGGTTGGCCGCCATCGCCAGTTCTTTCTCGGCCGGGGAGGCGAAGTGCTCATCCCAGTGCCGCAGCCGCGGCTTGGCGATCAGGCGTTCCCACAGCGGCGGAATGAGCGCGCACACGAAACACAGGAACGCGCTGGGCATCTGAGCCCCCTCGGGACGCGGCTTCAACTCGTAGAATTTGTAGCGGCTGTCGAAGTGGTGCTCGATATGGGTGGTGATCTCCACACCCAGCGGCCGGATGATCGCCCCGAGGTGGTTCCAGGCGTGATGCAGCTGGATCGGTGAACCCGGCACCCGCACCAGGCCGTAATGCTGAAGATAGTTGAACCCCTCCACCAACAGCTTCGAGAACACCATCGTCACTGCGGCGACCGCCATCCCGATCAGCCCGGCAACTGCATACATCGCAGCGAACAGCGCGGCCAACAGGCCGATCTCGACATAGACGGCGTTTTTCGGGTGAAACACCGACATGTCACGCTTGCGCAGCGAGTTCACCGAGGTGACCACGCCGTCCTTCCACGACCCATACGACGCCTGCCACATGAACGCGTAGATGCTCTGCCCGCGTTTGGGTGTGTCGCTGTCGGCCTCGGTGCACAAGTCGAGATGGTGGGTCAGTTTGTGCCCGACATCGCGGTTGGGGTCCAGGTAGACGGTGCTGTACACCTTGGCCACGGCGCGCGGGAACAGTGAGCGCCGGTGCATCAACTCGTGGGCGATCGGCAGGTTGGGCACCGCGCCGATCCACCCGACCGACAGCACCATGCCGACGACTCCGGCTGCGCTGACCGTCCCGCTCGGCAAAGCTACCGCGGTGTGGCCCGTCCAGGCGCCCAGCCGCAACGCGAACAGTGTCCACACCGCGACCAGCAGCGGCAGATGCAGATACAGCGGTATTTCGGCCAGCCACGCCGCGCCGATGGTGCGGACCTTGTGGTCGGCGGGCAGCACGATGTCCAACAGAATCAGGATCGGGAAGGTGGCGATGCCGGCCCAGACCCAGCCACCGCCGAGCCACAGCCCGGCCGCGGTTACCCCGACGACCAGGCTGACCAAGTAGTAACGTAAGGCGTCCATGTTTCGTACCTTTCTGATCTTCGGCGCGTGTCAGGCGGTGGGTTAGTAGAGCACCACGGGTTTGATGGCGCGGCCGGCTTCGGTGTCCGCGATGGCGGTGTTGATCTCGGTAAACGGGTAGCGCTCGATGATCTTGTCGAACGGGAAGCGTCCGCGCAGGAACAATTCGACCAGGCGGGGGATGAACAGTCCCGGCACGGTGTCGCCCTCGATAATTCCCTTCACGGTGCGCCCGAACAGCAGATGCATGAGGTCAAGGGACACCTCTTGGCCCAGCGCGTTGGCGCCAACCAGCCCGGCGGTGCCGCCGACGTTGAGCGCGGCGACGGCAGACCGCAGGGTCGCCGGTAACCCGACGGCGTCCAGCGCGAAGTCCGCTCCCCCGCCGGTGATGGCCTGGATCTGCTCCACGGCGTCGTCGGAGGCTTTCACGGCGTGGGTGGCACCCAGTTCGACGGCCATGTCGAGCCGCGACGCGTTGAGGTCGACCGCGATGATCGGGTCGCAGCCGGCGATCACCGCCCCCATGATCGCGGCCAGGCCGACACCCCCGGCGCCGAACACGGCGATGCTGGCGCCCGCGGGCGGCGCCAGCGCGGTCAGCACCGCGCCGGCACCGGTTTGCAGACCGCAGCCCAACGGTCCCAGCAATTCCAGCGGCGCCTGATCGGAGACTTTGACCGCGCCGCGCTCCGGGACGATTGCGTGGTGGCTGAACGAGGACTGGCCGAAGAAGTGGGCATTGAGTTCGGCGCCGTGGCTGTCGCGGTAGGCTGTGGAGCCGTCGGCGCGGCGGCCCCCGAAGTTCAGCGGTGTGAAGGAATCGCAATTCATCGGATGCCCGCTCACACAGTTACGGCACCTACTGCACGACACCGGCGCCAGCACCACATGATCGCCGGGGGCAAGCGAGCGCACCTCCGATCCCACCGCCTCCACCACGCCGGCGCCCTCGTGCCCCAGAATCGCCGGCGGCCCGGGCGGCAGCACCTGGTCACGCACGATGATGTCGGTGTGGCAGATGCCGCTGGCCACGATGCGCACCCGCACCTCGTCGGCACGCGGCTCGCCGATCTGAACGTCTTCGATGTGGAGGGGCCCGCCCTTTTCCCGGACCACCGCCGCGGTGCTGGTTGTCATCGTCGTCTCCTGAATGTCTCGATCAGTTACCGGTTGCCGGTGCGCCCAGATAGATGGACTTCTGGTGCTCGTAGGCGGCCAGCCCCTCCGGGCCCAGCTCGCGGCCCAGGCCGCTGGTCTTGACCCCGCCGAACGGGGCAGTGGGATCAGGTAGATAGTGGTTGATGCCGATCGTGCCGGTCTGGACACGACGGGCCACCTCGACGGCACGCTCGGGGTCGCTGGTCCAGATGGTGCCACCCAGGCCGTAATCGGAGTCGTTGGCGATCTGCACCGCCTCGTCGACATCGGTGTAGGGGATCAGCGACAACACCGGGCCGAAGATCTCCTCCCGTGCCACCGTGAAGGTGTTGTCCACGTCGGCAAACACCGTCGGCTCGACGAACCACCCCTTGTCCAGCTGCGCGGGCCGGCCTCCGCCCGCGGTGACCCTCGCCCCCTCAGCGCGGCCCTGGGCGATGAGCCCTTCCACGCGCTGCCGATGCTGGGCGCTGGCCATCGGACCGATCTGCGTGTCGGGATCGAGCGCATCACCGACCGTCAGACCCTCCACGAAGCCGGTGAACACGTCCACGATCTGCGCGTAGCGGCTGCGCGGCACTAGAATCCGGGTGGAGAGATAACATGTCTGACCGTTGTTGAGCAGGGTCGCGCCGAACAGGTTCTGCGCGGCGGTGGCCGAGTCCAGATCGGCGTCGTCGAGGATGATCGCCGCGGACTTGCCCCCCAGCTCCAAGGTGACCGGGCGCAGCATTCGCCCGCACGTCTCGGCGATCTGGCGGCCCGCACCGGTCGACCCCGTGAACGCGACCTTGTCGACCCCGGGGTGGGAGACCAGATACGCACCGACGTCGCGCCCGCCGGTGATGATGTTGACGACGCCCGGCGGCAGCGCCGCCTCCTGTACGGCCTCGGCCAGCAGGTAGCTGTCGAGCACGGTCTCCGGTGACGGCTTGATGACGACGGTGCAGCCGGCGGCCAGCGCTGGAGCGTACTTGAACGCGGCCAGCGTCTGCGGGAAGTTCCACGGCACAATCGCGCCGACCACCCCGACGGGCGTGCGCCGCACCAGGGTGGTGCCACCGAACAACCCCGGACGGCTCTGCTCCGGGTCGCGGTCGCGCACCATGCCCGCGTAATAACGTAACAACGTCGCCGGGAACACCGCTTCCAGCTGGCGCGACACCGCGATCGGCATACCGTTCTGGCTGCTGACCCGATGCGCGATGTCCTCCCCCCGCTTGTCGAGCGCGTCGGCCAGCCTCTCCAACGCCTCGGCGCGCCGCGCCGGCTCCCACCGCGACCAGCCCGCCGGGTCGTCACACGCGTCGCGCGCCGCCGCGACCGCTGCGTCGACGTCTGCCCGGGTGGCCTCCGGTACCTGCCCCAGCACCTCCTCGGTGCTCGCCGACACCACGGTGATGGGCGTCGCCCCGCCCGAGGGGGCCCATTCACCACCGATGAACAGCGAGTCGTACGCCAACGACATCTCGTCTCCTTTGACCAGCAAACCCAGGTGAGCCAGCTCACCCACCGCGAATCGGTGTGAACCAGGTCATACGCAGCGTAGAGGTTTCAGCTCATGATAGTCAAGTACTATAACCAGATGGGCACGTTCGGCCCGGCACGCTTGCCCCGGTCGCCCGTAAGCCGCCAGGACCCGGCCGGACGGCTGTCGGGCCGCGTCAACCCCGTCACGGCGGCCCACTGCCGTACTGCGCGGGGCTGCGGCGTGCTCGCGCCTATCCGGTAGCTCAGGAATCGACGGGATCGTCGTAGAGCGGGTCGGTTGAGCCGGCGACGGTGAGAATTGACTCGGGCCGATCACTCGTGGCGCAGTTTGCTGGCTGGCGTGTTTCTTGCCGCGTGATGCAGGCGTTGCGTTCGATTACTCCTTTGCCGCGGCGAGTGCGTCGGCGATGCGAACGAACTTGTCACGTGGACGAGACCTGTCGAGACCGCGTTGGCGTTCGGCGGTGTCGATCGCGCACCAGTCCTGCCAGGCCAGTGGGTGGACACCGCGTTCGGCCAGCAGGTCCGCTAGGGCGGTAGGCTCGCCGATGTCTCGGGTGAGCAGGCCGTTGTCGAAGTCTGTCCACAGCTGTGTCACTGTTTGTTCGGCGCAGGCGCGGTTGGTGCCGATCACTCCTTGTGGTCCCCGTTTGACCCAGCCGGTGACATAGATTCCGGGTGCTGGTTGGCCGTCGTGTTCGTGCACGCGCCCGTTGTCGTGGGGAATCCGGCCGCTGGCCGGATCGAACGGAACCCCGGGTATGGGGGTGCTGCGGTAGCCGATGGACCGCAGTAGCAGCGACGTCTCGATGACGACGGTTTGGCCATCTGGGCCCCGAACGTGTAGTCCCTCTACCCTGCTGTCACCGACGATCTCGACCGGTGTCGTCAGGAACCGGAAGACGATTCTTTTGTGGGTTGACGTCGGGGTACGCTGGGCGAATTCACGGGCGATTTCGACCTTGAGCGCGGTTTCCGCGTCGTCGCCGGGATTGTCGGGCAGGTCGGCGCCCTCGATGATGACGTCGACACCGTCCAGATTGCCCAGGGCCAGGAACTCCCCGACCGAGAAGGCGGCGTCGCGGAGTCCGCGCCGCGCCAGGATGACGACCTCCCGTATCGCGCTGGTGAATAGCGCGTCCACCGCGTGCTGGGCGATGTCGGTACGTGCCAGCTCATCGGGCTCGCTCAGCATGATGCGGGCAACGTCTAACGCGACGTTGCCGTTGCCGATGATCACCGCCCGCTGGCCGGATAAGGCGAATTCGGCGTCGGCGTGATCGGGGTGGCCGTTGTACCAGCCGACGAACTCCGCGGCGGTGTGGCTGCCGGGTAGGTGTTCGCCGGGCAGCCCCAGGTCTCGGCTGGTGCTGGCGCCGGTTGCGTAGATCACCGCGTGATGGTGTGCGAGCAGCTCTTGGTGGGTGAGGTCGCGGCCGACCTCGACGTTGAAGTGACACTGCAGCTGGGAATGAGACAGCGCGGTGTCGAACAGGTCGGCGATGGCTTTGGTGTGTTGGTGGTCGGGTGCCACTCCGGCGCGCAGCAGCCCGTATGGCGTGGGTAGCCGCTCAAACATCGCCACCTGTACCCCGTCGATGCGGGTCAGCTCGCCGGCGGTGTAACAGCCTGCGGGTCCAGCACCCACGATCGCCACGCGAAGCGACCCGGGCCGCACCGGGGCATGATCGCGGCGCGGCGCCGGCTGGCCGGCTGGCGAGGGGTGGAGCTGGAAGTAGCGGGCGTTGATGTCGCCGAACCGTTGCTGGCCGGGCGGCAATTCGTCGTCGTGGTAGATGGCGCCGACGGGACACTCTTGCACGCAAGCGCCGCAGTCGATGCACGCCGCCGGGTCGATGTAGAGCATCTCGGAGTCAGTGGATTCTCCCGGCGCGCCGACGGGCCCGATACAGTCCACCGGGCACACTGACACGCAGCTGGCGTCCTTGCAGCAGCTCTGGGTGATCACATACGTCATCGGGCGGCCTCTCAACAGCTCGTCGTTCTAGCGGGGCATGTGTCACAGCGGGTCGGCGAGTGCGCTGACCCGCGGCGGGGCGCCGGTCAGCGCAGGGCGGCTGGTCCCGTTAATGTCTGGGTGCCGGCGAGTGCGTCTCGCTGGCCGGTCACCGCGGTCGGCGGCGGGGCCGGTGACGGGCACGGGGGGGCAGATTCGACGGAGCTCCGCAGCCGGTCCAGCTGCTGCGCCAGCTGGCGTAACTCCTCGCTGGCCAGCCCGCTGGTCAGGGTGTTGAGGTAGCGCCAGTGGCGCGGTAGGAACTCCTCGAGCAACGCTTCGGCGGCCGGGGTGATCTCGACCAGGAACGACCGCCGGTCGTGAGGGTTGAGCACCCGCTGCACCAGCGACCGCCGCGCCAGGGTGTCGATCAGGCCGGTGAGATTGGCGCGCCGAACCGACAGCAGCTCGGCCAGCTCGCCCATCGTGACCGGCTCTTGCACCCGGTGCAACACGCTGAGCGCCTGGAACTGGCCCAAGCTGAGCTTGTAGGGCGCCAGTTCCGCCGCATGCGTGCGGTCCACCGCCGCGACCGCACGGTACAGCATCATCATCACGGTTAGCGACTCCGGGTCGAAATCGTCGCCAGCCTCACGCGCGCTGCGCGTGACTTGTTCGGTCACCGACAACCCCGCCCGTCCGATAGCGGCGCGGGCATGTCGGTCGGCTGGCTGTGTGCTCACCTGTGCTCCCTGGTGCGGAGGACTTGAGTTATCCGGCCAGAGTCTACCAGTGAAAACTTGTTGACCTAGATATTTATATGCCTGTACTATCTGGGTGTTCGGGGATCGTGTGCGACACACACCATAGGAGGATGGTCATGGGCGAGGTGCTGGGAATCGGGTTATCGCATTACCCGCCGCTGAGTGGCCGCGACGACGACATGGCCGGCCTGCTGCGGAAGGCCCTCAACGATCCGGGCATTCCTGCTGCGGAAAAGGATCCAGCGAATTGGCCGGAGTTGATGCGGCGGGAGTGGGGTTCTGACGAGGGGCGGTCGGCAGCCGCGGCGCATCGTGCCTCCCTGGTCGCCGGTTTCGAACGGGCCCGCCACGCCCTCGACGAGTTCGCTCCAGACGTCGTGCTGATCTGGGGTGATGACCAGTACGAGAATTTCCGCGAGGACATTATTCCTCCCTTCTCGGTGCAGGCTTACGACGACATGGAGGTCCGGCCGTGGGCACACGCTGATCACTCCTCGGACATGGTCGACCGCCCCAACGTGTGGGGCGAGCCGGCCGACACGACGGTGTTCAAGGTGCGGGGCCGCCGAGACGTCGCCAAGCACCTGGTGAGCTCGTTGCTGGACCGCGGCATCGACGCCGCCTACGCGTATCAGCCGCTGCACCATCCTGGCCTGCCCCACGCGTTTCTCAACGCCATCCTCTATCTCGACTACCACCGCACGGGTTTCGACTATCCCGTCATTCCGTTTCCCATCAATTGTTACGGACGCCGGGTCATCAGCTATCAGGGTTTTGCCAGCCGGCTCGATGACATCCGGGAACTCGATCCGCCCTCGCCGCATCCGGCCCGCATGGTGGCCGTCGGCGCGGCGGTCGGCCAAATCATGGCCGAGTCGCCGTGGCGGGTCGCTCTGGTGGCGTCGTCGAGTTGGTCGCATGCCTTCTTGTGTGACAAGACCTGGCGGTTGCGGCCCGACACGGCCACCGACCGGTACCTGTATGAGCGGCTTCTCGCTGGTGATGTCGACGCTTGGCGCGCGGTGTCGCTGACCGATCTGGAGGACTCGGGCCAGCAGGAACTGCTCAACTGGTTCCCGCTGCTGGGAGCCATGGACGCACTCGGAACTCCGAGACCGACCTGGACAGAGTTCATCGAGACCGACGTCTTCAACTCCAACAAGGTGTTCGCCCTTTACCAGCCCTGACCCGGGCCCACCACCCCGCCATGGGGTCGCATAACAGTTACGAGGTATCGAGTTTGATGGCACAGCCGACGGTGTGGTCGGAGCGGCTCGCGGGTCTGGCCCAGGGAACGATCGATTTTCACACCCACGCGATCGACCCCGATCTGCCCGACGTCGGGGCCACGCACGCGGGGTGTTTCCCCCGGGTCGAGCGCACCGGTGAGCGCAGCGCCCAGATCGTCCTCGACGACCGCCTGTATCGCCGCGTCGACGACACCTGCTGGTCGACGGCGGCGCGGATCTGCGATATGGATCGTGAAGGCATCGCCGTGCAGGTTCTTTCCCCGATCCCGGTGACGTTGTGCCATGAGCAGCCCGCGCCCGGAGCCGCGGAGTTGGCGCGCGCCCAGAACGATTTTCTGGCAGCCATGGTCGCCTCGGCGCCACACCGATTCTTGGCCCTCGGCGCGGTGCCGATGCAAGACCCAGCGCTGGCCGTCGCGGAATTGACCCGGTGCGTGACCGAGCTCGGCTTTGTCGGCGTCGAGATCGGCACCCGCGTCGGAGAACTCGAACTCACCGATGACCAGTTCGCGCCGTTCTTCGACGCCGCGTCGGCACTATCTGCGGTGATCTTCATCCACCCGGTCGACCGCGACCTTGATCCGCGTATCAGCAACCTGGGGTTGGGGTTTGGCTTCGGCATGCCCACCGAAACCGCGGCCGCCGCCGCTGCGCTGCTGTCCGCCGGCACCGTGCAGGCCGCGCCCGCAGCGCGCATCGTCCTCGCGCACGGCGCAGGTGCGCTTCCCGCCCTGCTGCCACGCCTGGACCGCGGGCGACATCTCGCAACCGCCGCCGACACCGGCGAGCCGATCTCCCACGCAGCGCGGCGGTTGTGGTGCGATTCGTTGACCTATGACGACGCGAGCCTGCGACTCGCGATGCGCCGCTTCGGCGAAGACCACGTTGTGCTGGGCACCGACTACCCCTTCGCGGCGCGCGAACAACCCGCCGGCGCCGTCACCGCGCACCTCGAGCCGCATCTGCGGCAACGCATCGGCACCACCAACGCCTGCGCCCTGTGCGCGGGTCGGACCACCCGACCTGTGACCGTTGGGACGTGACAGCGCTCATCACCACACCGAATTGGCACTCTCGCTCCGGGCCTGGGAAAGGATCGTCAGGATGACCACCAAAGTCGCGATCATCGGATCGGGCAACATCGGAACGGATCTGATGTTCAAGATCAAACGGACGTCAGCCGTCCTGGACGTCGCCGCCCTGGTCGGTGTCGATCCGGACTCCGACGGTCTGGCACGGGCCCGCCGCCTGGGCATTGCCACCACATCCGACGGGGTCGCCGGACTGATCGCGATGCCGCACTTCGCCGACATCGACATCGTCTTCGATGCGACGTCGGCCAAAGCGCACATCGCCAACGCCGAGGCGTTGGCGCCCTACGGCCGCCGGCTCATCGACCTCACTCCGGCGGCGATCGGTCCGTATACGGTGCCGCCGGTCAATCTCGAGCAGCACCTCGACGCCCCCAACGTCAACATGGTCACCTGCGGCGGGCAGGCCACCATCCCGATCGTGGCCGCCGTCGCCCGCGTCACCCCGGTGTACTACGCCGAGATCGTGGCCTCCATCGCCTCGAAGTCAGCCGGGCCGGGCACGCGCGCCAACATCGACGAATTCACCGAGACCACCTCCGCGGCGATCGAACACGTCGGCGGCGCGCAACGCGGGAAAGCGATCATCATTCTCAATCCCGCCGAGCCGCCGCTGATCATGCGTGACACCGTCTTGTGCCTGACCGACCGCCTCGATGCGGGGATGCAGGACAAGATCCGCGCATCCATCGACGAGATGGTGGCCGAGGTCGCCGGCTACGTTCCCGGCTACCGCCTCAAACAAGAAGTGCAGTTCAGCGACCGCCCGGCATCCGATGATGTGCGCACACTCAACCCCGACTTGCAGCCGGCCGACCGAACCCAGGTCAGCGTCTTCCTGGAGGTAGAGGGCGCGGCCCATTACCTGCCCGCCTACGCCGGCAACCTCGACATCATGACCTCGGCCGCGTTGCGGGTGGCCGAACGCCTGGCCGCCGGCGAACCCACACACCGCACCCAGCCAACGGAAGGCCTCCGATGACAGCGAACGACCAGACCAGCGGGCCCCGGGTGTACATCCAGGACGTCACGCTGCGCGACGGAATGCACGCCGTGCGGCACCGCTACACCCTCGAGCAGGTCAGTGCGATCGCCGCAGCCCTCGACGCAGCCGGTGTGGACGCCATCGAAATCGGGCACGGCGACGGGCTCGCCGGCACCAGCCTGACCTACGGGCCCGGGGCGCACACCGACGCCGAGTGGATCGGCGCGGTGAGCAGTGTGGTCAAGCGAGCCCGCGTGACCACCCTGCTCGTCCCCGGTATCGGCACCATCGGCCAACTCGAGCGCGCCCACGACCTCGGCGTCACCTCGGTGCGGGTCGCCACCCACGCCACCGAGGGAGACGTCGCCGCCCAACACATCGCCAAGGCCCGCGACCTGGGCATGGACGTGTCAGGGTTTCTGATGATGAGCCACATGGCGCCACCGGATGCGCTGGCTGCGCAGGCCAAGCTGATGGAGTCCTACGGCGCCCACTGCGTCTACGTCACCGACTCCGGCGGGCGACTGACCATGCACGGAGTCCGCGACCGGGTACGGGCCTACCGCGACATCCTGCAACCCGACACCGAACTGGGCATCCACGCCCATCAAAACCTGTCTTTGGCCGTGGCCAACTCGGTGACCGCCGTCGAAAACGGTGTCACCCGCGTCGACGCCTCCCTGGCCGGGATGGGCGCCGGCGCCGGCAACTGCCCTATCGAACCGTTGATCGCGGTGGCCAACATCTTGGGCTGGCAACACCACTGCGACCTGTTCGCTCTGCAGGATGCCGCCGACGATTTGGTGCGGCCGTTGCAAGACCGCCCCGTTCAAGTGGACCGCGAAACCCTCACCCTCGGCTACGCCGGGGTGTACTCCAGCTTCCTGCGTCACGCCGAACACGCCGCATCGACATACCACCTCGACACCCGCGACATCCTGCTCGAAGTGGGTCGCCGCGGCCTCGTCGGCGGACAAGAAGACATGATCGTCGACGTCGCCCTCGACCTCGCACGCCAGAACGGAAACCCCTGAGATGACCGCCAACACCGACACCACCAACCCCGCCATCGGCGCAACCGTCGACGCCGGCGGAATCGCCACCAACTATCTGCATGCCGGCGACCCCGCCGCCGCACCGGTGGTGCTGTTGCACGGCTCCGGCCCGGGCGTGTCGGCCTACGCCAACTGGCGACTGACCATCCCCGCCCTGGCCGCCAGCCATCACGTCCTGGCGCCCGACCTCGTCGGTTTCGGCTACACCCAACGCCCCGACGGGCACGACTACACCATGGACACCTGGATCGCCCACATCGAAGCATTTCTCGACACGCTCGGACTCACGTCGTATTCATTGGTGGGCAACAGCTTCGGTGGCGCGCTGGCACTGCGAATCGCCACCCGACATCCCGACCACGTTCAGCGTTTGGTGCTGATGGGCAGCGCCGGGGTGCCCTTCCCGGTCACCGAAGGGCTCGACGCGGTGTGGGGCTATCAGCCCTCGGTGCCGGCGATGCGCCGCGTGCTGGACTACTTCGCCTACAACCGCGACCTGATGACCGACGACCTGGCGACCGCGCGCTATCAAGCCAGCGTGCAACCAGGCTTCCACGAGTCCTACGCGGCGATGTTCCCCGCCCCCCGCCAGCGCTGGCTCGACGCGATGATCACCGACGACGACGCCATCGGTCACATCCCGTGTCCAACGCTGATCGTGCACGGCCGCGAAGACCAGGTCATACCACCTGACACCTCGCGGCGGCTGTTCGAGCTGATCCCCAACGCCGAACTGCACATGTTCGGAAAGTGCGGGCACTGGACCCAAATCGAACACGCAGCGTCCTTCAACCGTCTGGTCGCGGCGTTCCTGGCCGACGAGCACTAAACCCACCCGCCAGACCCGAGACGGCCACCGCCCCGAGGACAACTCACCGTGAAACTCTTCTCCCGCAGCAAAAATCAGGGACCGCGCACCGCCACGATCACCGGCACCAACAAAGCATTCGAGGTCCCCGGCAAAGACTCCATCCTCAACGAGGCCTTGGCCGCCGGCATCCCGTTCCCGCACAGCTGCACCGTCGGCACATGCGGCACCTGCAAATCCAAACTCGTCCACGGCAGAGTCCGCGAAATCGTCGATTCCGCCATCGCCTTAACCGCGCAAGAACTGCGCGACGGCTACATCCTGCCCTGCCAGAGCATCGCCCGCACCTCCATCGAACTCGACGTCGCCGGGCTCGCGGACATGCCCGAGCACCCCCTTGTCCACACCGGCGCAGTGATCAGCGCGCACCGCGCCCTGACCCACGACATCGCCGAGATCGTCGTGGCACTCGACCACGACCTGGAATACACCGCCGGCCAGTACGCCGAACTACGGATGGACGGCCTGACCGGCCCCCGGTCATATTCCTTCGCCACCGCCCCCGACGACGCCGACCGGCGCCACGCCACCTTTTACGTCCGCCACGTACCCGGAGGGCAATTCAGCGACTGGCTGTTCGACACCAACAGGGAAGGCTCCCATCTGCAACTGGCCGGCCCGTTCGGCGACCTCTGGCTACGCGCCGCTGAGCAGCCCCTACTCTGCGTCGCCGGCGGCAGCGGGCTGGCACCGATCAAGGCGCTACTCGAAGACGCCGCCCGCCGGGGCTGTGCGCGTCACGCGGTCCTGCTGTTCGGGGCCCGGACACAGCGCGACCTGTACTGCCTGGCCGAAATCGACGACCTGCGCCGCTGCTGGAACGGTCAGTTCGAGTTCCGCGCCGTCCTGTCGGAGGAGCCACCGGAATCGGCCTGGACGGGTGCTCGTGGATTCGTCACCGACGCCGTACACGAGCTACCCACCCAGCTCCTGCACGACTGCCACATCTACACCTGCGGACCGCCGGCGATGATCGACGCACTCGAAACCGCCATGGGCCAAATCCGCACCGGCATCGAGCATTTCTACGCCGACCGGTTCATCACCCGTTACCCCGGGGTCGCGCAAACACTGTGACCCGCGCCTACCAGCGCACAACACCAACAGGCGGCGAGCCCCCGCCGCCAACCACCACCACAAGCGAGGCACACGATGACGACCGAGGCCCGATCCCGCGCGATCGACCTACTGCTAGCCGCGTATCGCAGCGGCGAGCCGATCGAGCCGTTGACCGAGCGCTTTCCCGCCCTGAACGTCGATGACGCATATGCGATCCAGGTGGGCCAGGTGCAGCGGTGGCTGGCCGAGGGCGCGGTGATCAAGGGGCACAAGGTGGGATTGAGCTCTGCGGTCATGCAGCGCCAGATCGGGGTGGATCAGCCCGACTTCGGTCACCTCACCGACACCATGTTCTTTCTGGAATCGCAACCGATCGACTCGTCGGCGTTCCTGGCGCCCAAGGTGGAGCCCGAGATCGCGTTCGTGCTCGGCAAGCCGCTGGCCGGGCCGGGGGTCACAGTCGCCGAGGCGATGGCAGCGGTGGCGTTCGTGACCCCGGCGCTGGAGATCATCGACTCGCGCATCCGGGACTGGAAGATCAAACTGGTCGACACCATCGCCGACAACGCGTCCTCGGGCGCGGTGGTGCTGGGCAGCACCGCCGTCCCGCTGGCGCAGGTGGATGTCCGGTTGGTCGGCGGGGTGCTGCACCGCAATGGGGAACTGATGGGCAGCGGCGCCGGCGGCGCGGTGCTGGGCTCGCCGCTGAACGCGCTGGTCTGGTTGGCCAACACCCTCGGGCCGCGCGGGGTCGTACTCGAAGCCGGTCATGTGGTGCTGCCCGGCTCGGTCACAGCCGCGGTGCCGGTGACCGCGGGCGATGTGATCACGGCGACGTTCGGCGGGCTGGGCTCGGTCACCGCCACATTCACAAAACACGGTGCAACTCGATGAGGACCGCACGGTACTGGTCTCGCACACCATCCTCGCCGCCCGTCAGGCCGGGAAATGCCGGCCCCGGCGCACCGGCCAAACTGCGGCGACGCCTGCACATCGACGGGCACGACACGGTCGGGGTGGTTGCGGCTAGCGGCGGCCTGGCGCCAGCTGATGCGGCGTGCCGCATTGGCCGGGCAACACGCTTGGCACCAACCCGCAGCTCGATGCACCCCACGAAGGGTCCAACAATAGTTCCCTGGGTCGAAGTCTGTTTATGGGTTCGCGCCACCGGCGACTACCCGCCGGCGTCAATAACTAGAGCGGAGATCACGACGACCCCGCACGTGCACCCACGCTCCCGGAAGAAATGAGGCAGGTCGTGATGAACACTCAAGAGGAAGACCAGAGAACCGACGTATGGGACGTGGCGCGGGCGGCGGCGGTGCTGCTGGACGCGGAGGCTGCACGTGTTGACCGCGGCCCGATCACGGCCGAGTGGGCTGGGCTGGACTTAGAGACCGCCTATCGCGTGCAGGACGAGATCGTGTGCCGCAAGGTGGAATCGGGTGAGCATATCGTCGGGGTGAAGCTCGGGCTGACGTCGCGGGCCAAGCAGCAACGCATGGGTGTGAACGCGCCGTCGACTGCGTGGTTGACCGACCGGATGGTGCTACCCGCCGGTGCGCCGCTGGTGGTTGGAGAGCTGATTCATCCGCGGGTGGAGCCCGAGATCGTGTTCGTGCTGGGAGAGCGGCTGTCCGGGCCCGGTGTCACCGCGGCGCGGGCGATGGAGGCGGTGTCGCATGTGTACGGCGGGTTGGAGGTCATTGACAGCCGTTACACCGATTTCAAGTTCACCCTGCCCGATGTGGTGGCCGATAACGCCTCCTCGGCGCGGTTCGTGATCGGGGGTGTGGCCCGCCGGCCCGACGAGTTGGACCTCGCCTTGGAGGCGTGCCTACTGTCGGTGAATGGCGAAGTCGTCGACTCCGCCACCGGCGCCGCGGTGCAGGGCCATCCCGGTGAGGCGCTGGCGTTGGCGGCCAACGCGCTGGCCAAGCGCCAGCAGGCGTTGGAGCCGGGCTGGGTGGTATTGACCGGCGGCATGACCGACGCGGTGTTCGCCGAGCCGGGCAGCCAGGTCAGCGCCGAGTTCTCTCATCTCGGCTCGGTGACAGTGAGGTGTCAGTGATGCCACTGGTCGAAATCACGCTCGCCGAAGGCCGCAACGCCCACCAGATCCGGGCGTTGCTGGCCGAGGTGCACTCTGCGGTGCACCGGGCGATCGGCGCCCCGGAGGCCAATATCCGGGTGGTGGTGCGCGAAGTCCCGGCCACCCACTGGTCGGCCGGCGGGGTGACCCTGGCCGAACGCGCCACCACGACATCGACAACGGCCAAGGAGGCTTAACCGGGCATGGAGTTTTTCGGGCACATCATCGACGGCGAAGAGGTCAAGTCGGCCTCGGATGCGACGTTCGCCTCCGTCGACCCCTACACCCGCCAGCAGTGGGCCGAGATCGCTTTGGGTGACGCCACGGATGCGGCTCACGCGGTGGCCGCGGCGCGGCGCGCCTTCGACGAAGGACCGTGGCCGCGGCTGGGATACGGCGAGCGCGGCCGGATCCTGCACCGGCTGGCCGATCTGATCGAGGCGCACGCCGATGAACTCGGCATGGCCGACACCCGCGACATGGGCAAACCGATCAGCCAATCGCGCGGCAACGACGTACCCCGTTCGGCGGCGAACTTCCGGTTCTTCGCCGACCACGCGCGGCTGGCCACCGCGGAAGTGCTGCCCATGGACAGCGGCCACCACACCTACACCCGGTTTGAACCCGCCGGGGTGGTGGCGGCCATCGCGCCGTGGAACTTCCCGCTGATGCTGGAGACCTGGAAGATCGCCCCGGCGCTGGCGTGGGGCAACACCGTGGTGCTCAAACCCGCCGAGGACACCCCGGTTTCGGCCACCATCCTGGGCAGGCTGGCCATCCAAGCCGGCATGCCCCCGGGCGTGCTCAACGTGGTGCACGGCTACGGACCCGACTCTGCCGGGCAGGCGCTCACCGAAAACCCCGCCGTCGACCGGATCACCTTCACCGGCGAATCCGGCACCGGCCGGATCATCGCCCAGGCGGCGGCGGCCAACCTGACACCGGTCAGCCTGGAACTCGGCGGCAAAGGCGCCAACGTGGTGTTCGCCGACGCCGACCTCGACGTCGCCGTGGAGTGGTCGGTCAAGGCGATCTTCACCAACACCGGCCAGGTGTGTCTGGCGGGGTCCCGGCTGTATGTGCAGCGCGACATCTACGACGAGTTCCTGCGCCGGTTCACCGCCGCGGCCGAGGACATGGTCATCGGCGACCCCAAACAGGAAACCACCCAGATCGGCCCGCTGGCCTCCCAGGAGCACTACCGCAAGGTGCGCGGCTACGTCGAAACCATTGAGTCAGAACGCGGCTGCATCGTCACCGGCGGGCTCGGCGAAGGCTGGGGTGTGTTGCCCACCGTGGTGACCGGGCTGGGGCAGCAGGCCCGCTGCAGCCGCGAGGAGATCTTCGGCCCAGTGGCGGTGGTGATCCCGTTTGACACCGAGGCCGAGGCGATCCGGTTGGCCAACGACACCCGCTACGGCCTAAACGCGATGCTGTTCACCGAAAACCTGCACCGCGCCCACCGAGTCTCCGCCGCCCTACGGGCCGGCACCGTGTGGGTCAACTGCTTTTTCATCCGCGACCTGCGCGCACCCTTCGGCGGGGTCGCCGACTCCGGCATCGGCCGAGAAGGCGGCACCTTCAGCCGCGAATTCTTCACCGAACCCAAGGCCGTAGTCATGCACATACAGCCAACCTGAGCCCAACAAGACGCCCCGACCCCATCACCCAGCTTGCCCCAAACGAGAAGTCATATGCACGGATGACCACGCATCACCGGTCGACACCCACAACGCCAGGTTAAGTGGGACTGTCCCTAGCTATGCCGCCGTCGCCGCTGGCTTTGTGTCGCGCCAGGAGTTCACGGGCGGGTGGGTGCATTCGTGCCTGGGGCATCGCGATCCGGTGCAGTGCAGCGGTCAGTTGCCGATTTCCTGTGCGCGACAGCCTGAATCGCTGCTTGTTGGACGACCAGACGGGCAAGGGTGCGGTGCCGTTGAGTCGGGCGAAGGCGTCTTTGGAGCGGAACCGGTCGACCTGGGCGGTCTCTCCGATGATCTTGGCCGCCGTCAGTGGGCCGCAGCCAACGATGGCCAGCAGCGACGAGGCGACCAGCGTGATGCGGTCGGTGATCTCGGCTTCGAGCTCGTCGATCTCGACGGTCAGCATGCGTAGATGATCGATGAGGCGTAGTGCCAGCCGGCGCACCATCGTCGGCTCAACGGTGGTGAGCAGATGCGACGTTACGGTATCGAATGCGCTGGTCCGCTCGATTTTCGTTGGCGGTGTCCAGCCCGGATCCAATTCATGCAGATGCCAGCGCAGCCGCGCGATGATGCGGGTCCGCTCGGCGACGAGATCTTCGCGGTGATCAACCAACAACCGCAGTTCACGTTCGATTCCGTCGAGGCGGGCGGCTGGCAAATCGGGCTCACGCAGCGCAGCCCGCGCAACCGCGAGCGCATTGATACGATCGGATTTGCCGTAGGTGCGTGCCGAGTCCCGGGTCGCGGACATCAATTTCGGTGAGACCCGGACCACCGATTCACCGGTGCTCGCCACCGAAGCCTGTTGCCCTACTTCACCAGACGCAAGTGGTCTTGTGTCGTGGTGCCAATAGTTCTGGTTGATAGTTGTCGACCATGTTCGTCGACGATGACTGCGGTGTGGGTCCGCTTGTGTGCATCGATGCCGATGACCATCATGGAATCGTGTCCCTCCCGTCGTTGAGGATAGCGTCCCGGGGAGTGGTGGACTTCGGATCTGGCGTGGTTCACGCGGTGTGA
>JBIQML010000013.1:0-21692 GCA_044463405.1 Nakamurella lactea
GGCTCCACGCCGTGCACGCTGGTGCCGGGGTACAGCACCGCATCGCCGGCCGGCGGCAGCGCCGCCTCCATCGCCGACGCGGCGCCCTCCACGTCGTCGGCCAGGATCGCCCGGCCCGGGGTGGACAGGGCGTCGAAGGCCACCAGCCCGAGGGCGGTCGCCTCGGTGAGCACCGCGGACAGCCGCGCGGCGATCGCCTGCGGGTCGCGCAGCGGTGACCGGAACGCCAGCCGACGCACCAGGCTCTGCGGGTCGGCCCCGGCGCCGGGCGGCAGCGCGGCCAGTTCGGACAGGATGCGGTACCGCTCGGCAAGTCCGGTGCGCCAGCCGAGTTCCATCGACAGCACGTTGCAGACCTTGTCCGCGGCGTCCCTGGCGCCGACGCGCGAGGGATCGCGACGCATCTGCAGCCACGCCGAGGCCAGCAGCGACCAGCCGGCCGCCTCGGTGCCAGACAGGAAGGTGTCCGCTGTCTGGGTGGGGATCCAGTGGCCGGTCGAGCCGGACCGCGGAACCACGGAGGCGATCAGCCCGGCCGCGGCCAGCACCTCGATGTGCAGCGCGGTCAGGTGCTCGTCCAGGTCGAGTTCCCTGGCGATGCGGCGCAACGGCATGATCCCGATGCCGCCGGCCTTGAGCGTGGCGACGGTACCGGCGCCGAAGATGTCCAGCAGGGCGACGATGCGGGCGTGCGCGGTCAGGGCCTGCCCGGCCGCGGTGCCGTCCACCGTGTCCACCGGGTGCAGCGCGGTCTCCGGTTCGGGGATCGTCGGCAGCGCCGGGCCGAACGGCTGCGGGCCGCGCAGCGCCAGCGCCACCTCCCGCGGCAGGGTGACGGTGTACTCGTCGATCCGCTCCAGCAGCCCGGCGGCGACCAGCCCGGCAACCGCCGATGTCTGCGGTGAGCCCGGCTCCACGGTGCCGATCGGCGGCCCGGGGACCAGGCGCTCCAGCAGCGCCCGGCCGGCCCCGTCCACCGACTCCAGCGCGGCGGCGAGCCGCTCGGGCGGGATCCCGGACGGCGTGCCCAGGCCGGCGGGGAACCGGCCCAGCGCGTCCCGGGCCGCGGGGGTGATGCGGTATCCGTCACCGTCCGCGTGCAGCAGTGCCAGGGTCTCCAGATGCTCGGCGGCGCGCGAGACGTCCGAGGTGGTCGCCGGCCCGCCGAGCAGGGCGGTGACGGAGTCCACGGGTTCGGAGTGCCGCACGGCATCCAGGGCGAGCAGGGCGTGCAGCACCTGCAGCTCGAACGCGTCCAGCACCTCGATGGCGCGCCGCGCGGTGGACGGCGACTCCAGGCGGCGGGCCAGCGCGGCCAGATCCCCCGGGGCGGGCACGAGCAGGCCCGGCCTGGAGGTCAGCAGGTCGGTGAGCTGGGCGTCGGTGCGGCCGCGCAGCCAGTCCAGGGTGGAGGGCATCGGATCCACCGTAGCGGCGGCGCCCACGCGGAACCGGGCGGCCGCGGCATGCCGCTGTTGAGACCCGCGCGCCCATCGGCGAGGATGGTGGTGGCGGGGCGGCTCGTCCCGCTCGCGGTGCGGTGCGCGCCGCGAACCCGACGGCTGGGCGCCCCGGCGCCCCGGCTCTCCCGGCAGGAGGAACTGTGGCCAGCTCCCGGAGGACCAAGGGCACCGAACCCACCTGGCCGGAGCACGGTCCGGACGACCACCCGGTGACCGAACTGGTCGCCGATCGACAGGGCTCGCTGTCCCCGTTCGGCGACCTGACCTTCCCGCTGGAGAAGACCCCGTACCGGCACCCGAACACGGTGATCAACCGCTGACCGCCCCGTCGGGATCGCCGTCACCGCCGCACCGGTCCGCCCGGATCGTCGGATTGTTGCTGGCCGCTGGCTCGGGGCGCCGGTTCGGCCGGCCCAAGGCGCTGGTGGACACCGGTGACGGCCCGTGGGTGCTGCGCGCGCTGCGAACCCTGGACGGTCTGACCGATCGGATCGTGGTGGTGGGCGCCGCCGCGGAGCAGGTCACGGCGTTGCTGCCGGACGACGTCACCGCCGCGTACAACCCCGAGCACGCGGGTGGCATGGGGTCCAGCCTGGCCGTTGGCCTGCGCGCGCTGCCCCCGGACGCCGACGCCGCGCTGGTGATGCTGGTCGACCTGCCGGACGTGCCGGCCGCGGCCGTGCAGCGGGTGGTGGAAACCGCCCACGAAGCCTCAGGGGTTGTGAGTCTCTCGCAGCGCTATGGCGCCGCCTCAGGCTCACAACCCCGGGGGGACTCGGGGATGCGGGGGGCGTTGGCCCGGGCCAGCTACCGCGGCACCCCCGGGCATCCGGTGCTGATCGGCGCCGACCACGTGCCCGGAGTGCTGGCCTCGGCCGGCGGCGACCGCGGCGCCCGCGACTACCTGGCCGGCCATACCGTCACCCTGGTGGAGTGCGGCGACCTGGCCGGCGGCGACGACGTCGACGTGCCGCCCGGTACTGGTGTCGACGGGCAGCCCGGTACTGGTGGCGACGTGCCGCCCGGTACTGGTGTCGACGTGCCGCCCGGAACTGGTGTCGACGGGCAGCCCGGCGCACCGACCGGCCGGCCCCCGACCACCGGCCCCCGCGGCACTCCCACGATCTGAACTACCATCCGAGCACGACCCGCGTGCGGTCCGGCCGGCCGGCGACGCGGTGAGAGGAGCCTTGTGGTCATGCCCGTTCCCGGTCCCGGCTATTCGATCACCATGCGGATCTCCGCGCCCCCGGCCGCGTCCACCGCCGGCGACCTGACCGGGGCGGTGGGCCGGGCGGGTGGCGTCATCATCGCCTTCGACATCGTGGAGTCCACCGCCAGCAACATGGTGGTCGACCTGTCCGCCAACGCGCTGTCCTCCACCCACGTCGACCAGATCACCGCGGCGGTCGACGCGCTGCCCGGCGTGCACGTGCACAAGGTCTCCGACCGGACCTTCCTGATGCACCTGGGCGGCAAGATCGAGGTCGCCAGCAAGGTCGCGCTGCGCAACCGGGACGACCTGTCCCGCGCCTACACTCCCGGGGTCGCCCGGGTGAGCCAGGCCATCCAGGCCAAACCGGAGGACGCGCGCCGGCTGACCATCAAACGCAACACCGTGGCCGTCGTCACCGACGGCACCGCCGTGCTCGGCCTAGGGAACATCGGGCCGGCGGCGGCGCTACCGGTGATGAAGGGAAAGGCCGCGCTGTTCAAGCGATTCGCCGGCGTGGACGCCTGGCCGGTGTGCCTGGACACCACCGACACCGAGGAGATCATCCGGACCGTGGAGATCATCGCGCCGGTGTACGGCGGCATCAACCTGGAGGACATCGCGGCGCCGCGGTGCTTCGAGATCGAGGCCCGGCTGCGGGAGCGGCTGGACATCCCGGTGTTCCACGACGACCAGCACGGCACCGCGATCGTGGTAATCGCCGCGCTGCGCAACGCATTGCGCGCGGTGGACAAGAAGATCGGCGACTGCCGGATCGTGGTCTGCGGCGTGGGCGCGGCCGGCAACGCGATCATCCGGCTGCTGTGCCTGCAGGAACCGGCCGACATCGTCGCGGTGGACATCGACGGCATCGTGCACGACGGCCGGGACGGCATGGATCCGGCGCTGGCGGCGGTGGCGGCCTGCACCAACCGCACGCACCTGACCGGGTCGGTGCACGACGCGATCGTGGACGCCGACGTGTTCATCGGGGTCAGCGCGCCGAACCTGATCACCGGCTCGGACGTGGCCCGGATGCGGCCGGGGGCCGTGGTGTTCGCGCTGGCCAACCCGGATCCGGAGATCGACCCGGTGGAGGCGCAGGCGCACGCCGCGGTGGTGGCCACCGGGCGGTCCGACTTCCCGAACCAGATCAACAACGTGCTGGCGTTCCCCGGGGTGTTCCGCGGGCTGCTGGACGCCGGCGCCACCGAGATCAACGACGAGATGCTGCTGGCCGCGGCGGAGGCGATCGCCGATGTGGTGTCGCCGGACCAGCTCAACCCGTCGTTCATCGTGCCCAGCGTGTTCGACGAGAAGGTGTCCCCGGCGGTGGCGAGGGCGATCGTCGCGGCGGTGCACCCGGAGCCGCTGCCGCGCGGCGCGAAGACCACGCTCTAACCCATGGACGCGTGGATCAACTTCCCAGGCATGCATGAAGGTGGCGATTTTGTGACGGACGAGGCTGGCGGGACCAACTTCGTGCATGCGGAGTGCGGAGGGGCGGTGACGGGATGGCCGGCGAGCTGACCCACGTGGACGAGCACGGCGCCGCGCACATGGTGGACGTGTCCGGCAAGCAGCCGTCCGCCCGCACGGCCGTGGCGACCGGCGTCGTGCGCACCACCGCCGAGGTGATCGGGCTGCTGCGGGACAACGCGCTGGCCAAGGGTGACGCGCTGGCCACCGCCCGGATCGCCGGGATCATGGGCGCCAAGCGCACCCCTGACCTGGTGCCGCTGTGCCACCCGATCGCGATATCCCATGCGGCGGTAGACTTCTCGGTGTCCGATGAGTCGATCGGCATCACCGCGACGGTGTCCACCACGGATCGCACCGGGGTCGAGATGGAGGCCCTGACGGCGGTGACGGTGGCCGGTCTGGCGCTGCACGACATGATCAAGGCGGTCGACCCGGCCGCCGTGCTGGACGCCGTCCGGGTGCAGCGCAAGGACGGCGGCAAGACCGGCACCTGGATTCGACCGGAGGGACGGTGACGGGGATGCCGGAGGAGAGCTCCAGGACCGCGGCGGTGGTGATCGCCTCCACCCGGGCGGCCGCCGGCGTGTACGAGGACCGGACCGGTCCGCTGATCGCAGACTGGTTGTCGGGGAGGGGATTCGCCGTGTCCGGGCCCGTGGTGGTGGCCGACGGGGACGACTTCGCCGCGGCCCTGCGCGAGGCGGTGGGTGCGGACGTCGTCGTCACCTCCGGCGGCACCGGCATCTCGCCGACGGATCGCACCCCGCAGGCCACCGAGGCGGTGCTGGACTACCAGATCCCCGGCCTGGCCGAGGCGCTGCGGCGCCGCGGTGTGGACGCCGGCGTGCCGACCGCGGTGCTGTCCCGCGGGCTGGTCGGCGTCGCGGGACGGTCACTGGTGGTGAACCTGCCCGGGTCGACCGGGGGAGTCCGGGACGGGATGGCCGTGCTGGACGGAGTGTTGGACCATGCGCTGGACCAGTTGGCCGGCGGCGACCACGTGCGGAGTGCACCATGACCGGCCGGGTGGTGTTGGCGGCGGTCGGTGACGATGCCCTGGACCTGGCCGCGCACGAGCGGGCGGTCTCCGACCATGCGGCGGGGGCGGTGGTGTCGTTCGCCGGAGTGGTGCGCAACCACGACGACGGCCGGTCGGTGACGGAGTTGGAGTACCACGCCCACCCGTCGGCGCCGGATGTGGTGGCCGAGGTGGCCGAGGAGATCGCCGCCCGGGACGGGGTGATCGCGGTCGCGGTCAGCCACCGGATCGGCATGCTGGCCATCGGCGACATCGCCCTGGCCGCCGCGGTGTCGGCGGCCCACCGGGGCGAGGCGTTCGCCGCGTGCAGCGACCTGGTGGACGAGGTCAAGCACCGGCTGCCGGTGTGGAAGCGGCAGGTCTTCGACGACGGCACCGACGAGTGGGTGGGCAGCGCGTAGCTCCCCGCTGGGAGGGCCCACGACGGCGGCGTCCGCCGGAGCGTTCCGGTGCCCTGCGCACACCTGGGCATGAAATCCCACGAGACGCCAACAGGACCTCTCATCACGGAACGCACCGGCGTCGCGCTGTCCGCGCAACACCCACGCTGCTAACTTGCAGTCATGGGTGAGGACCAAGCTGCCGCGCAATAACCCGGCGCTGGACTGCTCGAAAGGGCGTTTCGAGCTGGGCCCACACATGAGCCGGCAGGCCCTGACCGCCTCGCCGACGACATCGCCCGTGCCGACACCGCATGAACCGACCACGGCGGCTCGGCGTCGCGGGTCCGGCTGGATCACCGTCAGGGCCGACCGGCATGATGCCCCCCGCCGATGCTCCACGCGTCCGGCCCGGTGACAGGATGACTCCAGCATCCGGATCACCAGGAGGTCTCCGATGAGCGAGCCGACCCCACCGGTCTTTCGCACCGAGCTGACGCCGCTGTCGCTGCTGGAGCGCTCGGCGGCGGTCTTCGGCGACAAGGACGCCATCGTCTACGGCGACCGCCGGCTGACCTATCGGGAGTTCGCCGCGGCCGCCACCCGGCTGGCCAGGGCGCTGCAGGCATCCGGGATCCGCCCGGGTGACCGGGTCGCCTACCTGATGCCGAACCTTCCCGAGATGCTCATCGCGCACTTCGGTGTGCCGCTGTCCGGCGGGGTGCTGGTGGCGATGAATACCCGGCTGTCCCCGGACGAGGTCGCCTACATCCTGGAGCACTCCGGATCCAGCATCCTGGTGGTGGACGCCACGCTGGCCGCCAGCCTGTCGCCCGCCGCCGACCGGATCCGGGCCGCCGTCCGGGAGGTCGTCACCGTCACCGATCCCACCGTGCCCGCCGCCGCTGCTGTGCCCGACGCCGGCGGCGCCGTGGGCGACGGCGGCCCCGACTACCCGGCCCTGCTCGCGCGCGGCACCGACGAGCCGCTGCCGTGGACCGTCCCGGACGAGACCGCCACCATCTCGATCAACTACACCTCCGGGACGACCGGCCGCCCGAAGGGCGTGATGTACCACCACCGCGGCGCCTACCTGAACGCGCTCGGCGAGGTGATCCACTCCCGGCACAGCTCGGACAGCGTGTACCTGTGGACGCTGCCGATGTTCCACTGCAACGGATGGTGCACTACCTGGGGTGTGGCAGGCGCGGGTGGCACGCAGGTGTGCCTGCGGGCGGTCGACGGCGGCGAGATCTGGCGGCTGATCGACGCCGAGGGCGTCACCCACCTCAACGGCGCGCCCGTGGTGCTCAGCACCATTGCCAACAGTCCCGCCGCGCACCGGCTGGATCGCCCCCTGGTGGTGACCACCGCCGGCGCCGCCCCCAGCCCGACCATCATCGAGCAGATGGAGGCGCTCGGGGCCACCGTGGTGCACGTCTACGGCCTGACCGAGACCTACGGTCCCTACTCGCTGTGCGAGTACCAGCCCGGCTGGTCCGATCTCGAGGTCGGGGAGCGCGCCCGGCTGCTGGCCCGGCAGGGCGTCGGCATGGTGTGCGCCGACCGGATGCGGGTGGTGGACGAGGCCATGAACGACGTTCCCGCGGACGGTGCCACCATGGGCGAGATCGTGATGCGCGGGAACAACGTGATGACCGGCTATTTCAACGACCCGGACGCGACCGCGAAGGCCTTCGCCGGCGGCTGGTTCCACTCCGGCGACCTCGGCGTCATGCATCCCGACGGTTACGTCGAACTGCGGGACCGGGCCAAGGATATCGTCGTCTCGGGCGGGGAGAACATCTCCACCATCGAGGTGGAGCAGGCCATCCTGTCGCATCCCGCGGTGCTGGAGGCCGCGGTGGTGGGAGTGCCGGACGACACCTGGGGCGAGCGTCCCAAGGCCTTCGTGGTGCTGCGCCCCGGCCAGCAGGCCGACCCCGCGGCGATCGTCGAACACGTGCGCGGTCGGCTGGCGCACTACAAGGCGCCGCGCGCGGTCGAACTCGTCGAGGCGCTGCCCAAGACGTCCACCGGCAAGATCCAGAAGGTCGAGCTTCGGGAACGGGAATGGGCCGGGCAGCGGTCCCGCATCAAGGGGTGACGATCACCACACCCGGCTAGCACGAACCCGCCTGGGGCGGGCGATTTCGCCCTCCCGTCACGCCCGCCGCACGATTCGTCGCTGCCCCCTGCCAACCAATCCGGGGCCTGAGTGGTCCTTGTTATGTGCAGGGAGAGGCAACGATGACGGCCGAGCGGCCGGTGACGGAGCATCCGTCGGCGAGTCGCGACCGTTCGGGGGATCACGATCGGCTGTGCGCCGACCTGTTCGCGGAGCATTTCCGCGGATTGGTGGTGCTGGCCGATCTGCTCGGTGCCGACGACGCGGAGAACGTGGCGCAAGAGGCCTTCCTGCGGCTGCACGCCTCGCGATCCCGGCTGCGGGACCCCGTCGCCGCACACGCCTACTTGCGCCGGATCGTGATCAACCTGACCCGCACCCGGATCCGGCACCTTCAGATGGCCCGGGTCAGGCGGCCGCTGCCGGACCCGGTCGGCGACGGACCCGAGGAGATCGCCGTCGCCCGGTCGGACGGGCCGGCCGTGCTCGCCGCGCTGGCCGACCTGGCGCCCCGATACCGGGAGGCGTTGGTACTGCGCTACTGGATGTTGTTGCCGGACAAGGACATCGCCCGCGCGATGGGTGTCTCGGTCGGCACCGTGAAGTCGCACCTGTCGCGGGGAATGGCCGCCCTGCGCGGATTGCTGGGGGAAGGAGTGGGATGACCCCGTTCGATAAGCGGTTCGAGAAGCGGCTGACCGACGCGCTGTCCGACCGCGAGCAGCAGATCGACGTCGACCCGGACGCCTGGCAGACGCATCTGGATCTCACCCGGGCGCTCGCCGGCGACCGGGGCGGGCGGCCGGCAGCCGTCCACCGCTGGCGGGCACCGGCGCTGGTCGCCGCGTCGGTGGTGGGCCTCGGCCTGATCGGGGGCATCCTGGCGCAGGCCGCCCTATCCGGTGGCAGACCGGTCGGCCCAGCCGGGACCGGCTCATCGGCCGTGTCGGCGCCGTCCGGTCCCAGTCTGGCTTCGAGTCCCGACCGGAACATCCCCACCTCCACCAGCATGGACGCCCCGGCGCCCGCCGACCGGCGCACGATCCGGCCGTCACTGCCGGCGTCGAGCGGCGCCGCGGGACCGCTGCCATCCGACCGGGCGCCGGCCCGTACCGTGCGATCGACCCGCCCGCCGGCCCCGCCGTCGGTCTCGACCGCAGCGGCGCCTCCCCAGGCCGAACTGACCACCCAGAAGGCGCCCGCCACCACGGGTGCCGGCTCGTCCCCGCACTCCGCCAGGACCACCAGCGATGGCGCCGTCTGGATGTCCACCGGCCACCGTCCCGATGCCGGCGACGCCTCGGGTGGCGATACCGCGTCCGACCCACGGACCTCGCTGGTGATCGACCTGAGCTCTCTGATGCCCTGCGGCGCACAGCTTCCCGGCCTGGAGAAGATCACCTCCGGGATCACCGTCGAACCGGGGCCGCACGGCGACATCGTCACCACCACCCAGCAGACGGCGCCGCTGCTTGCCGTGGGGTACGCCGTGCTGGACGGCCACGGACGGATCGCCTCCACCAGCGGCGGTGACGCGGCGGTGCGGAAGGCCGCCGGGAGCGCCTTGCCCGACGGTCGGTTCGCTCGCACCGACGAACCGTCGATACGGCCGTCCGGACTGTGCGCCGGGGACTCGACATCGACCGCCGGCACGGCGATCGACCAGCGCATCGGGGAGCCGGACGGATCGGCGGTCTTCCAGGTCGGCCTGTGGGACGCGCTGCCGGTGGGAACGTACTCCGCCGTCGGCGTGGTGCTCGTGGGCGAGGATCTGGCACACGCCACCGCCTACCGGACCGGTCCGGTCTGGCGGCTCACGAACGGGTGAGAAGCGCCAGGCACCGGCGGCGCCGGTCGATCGGACGGGGACATCGAGGGGCGAAACGGGAGGGGTTGATGATGCGCGCGCTGAAGGCGACCGGCCTGGTGCTGTTCGTGATCGCCGCGGTGTGCGGGGTGGTGGTGACCGCGGCATGGCCGCTGCGGGCGACGCCCGCGCCGACGGCGGCGGCCTCCGGAGGCTCGCAGCCCACGATGCCGGCGATGCCGGCGCCCGTCGAGGGCGCACCGGACTCCAGCCCGGTGGCGGCGCCTGTCCATTCGGGACAGCCTGCCGCGGCGCCCGCATCCACGACACCTGCCACGGCATCCGGATCCACGACAGCCGAACCCAGGTCATCGCCGCCACCGCAGAGGGATACGACGGAACGGAACACGACCACCGGTGCCGCCGTCCAGCACGCCGCCGGGCTCGGCATCGAGCAATCCGTGTTCGTCCTCGCCCGCTCGAGCGGCGCCGTGCTCGCCGAGGCCGACCCGGACCGTCCGATGGCGTCCATGAGCCTGGTGAAGCTGTTCATCGCCGTCGACCTGCTGGACCGGGCAGGCGGTGCGGATCATCTGGACTCCGACACCCTCGAGACACTCTGGCGGATGATCACGGTCTCCGACGACCATGCGGCCAGCCGGCTGTGGATCGCGGGCGGTGACGCCGCCATCGTTACCCGCATCGTCGAACGGTTCGACCTGACCGGGGTGCAGCCACCCGCCAACCCCGGGATGTGGGGCGATACCACCGTCACCGCCCGGGACGTCGCGCAGTTCCTGCGGCACGCCCTCGCCGACCCGCTGGCCGGGCCGTGGCTGGTCAAGGCCATGCAGTCGGCGGCGGACGTCGGGGCGGACGGGTTCGACCAGAACTTCGGCATGAATGCGGTCTCCGGCACCGGCTCCAAGCAGGGCTGGGGGTGCTGCCTGCGCGGCGTCCGGAGCCTGGACTCGGCCGGGTTCTCCGCCTCACGGATCGTGGTGGTGCTCGCGGCGGCGTCGACCGGCACCGACTACCAGACGATGCGCGAGGCGCTCACCGCGACCGTGCGGGCCGCGGTGCAAGCCTGACGTTCCCAGCGGGGTCGTGAGCCCGAGGCAGCGGCGTCTGTGCTCACCGGGCGGTTCACCTCGCGGCAGGCTGGGCTCCGCGGAGCGCGTTCTCCACCAGCGCGGTCGCGAACTCGAGGGTGAGCGGCCGGTCGGGAATGAGCAAACGGTGGTAGCAGGCACCCCACAGCTGATCGACGAGCAGGTCGGGGTCGACGTCCTCGCGCAGTTGCCCGCGCTCGCGCGCCCGGCTGAACGCGGCGACGGCCAGTTCGCGGCGCGGACGCGAGTACGCCGCCGAAAAGTTCGCGCGCAGTGCGGGGTCGGTCTGCGCCGCGCCGACGAGCTCGGCGACCACCCGGCCGGCGGTCGTCGTGGTCAGCAGCGTGACGAACGCATGCAACTGGGTGGTGACGTCGCGACGGATGTCGCCGGTGTCGGGAAACTCCAGGACGGGACGGACGCGGTCGAAGTAGGCCTCCGCGGCCAGCGCGCCGATCGAGGGCCACCACTTGTACAGCGTGGTCTTGCTCGATCCCGCGGTCGCGGCGACGCGCTCGTAACTCAGAGCGTCCATGCCCTCGTCGAACAGCAGAGCGGCGGTGGCGTCCAGGACGCCGCGGCGCACCTCGTCGGCCGGCCGGCGGCCACGCCCGCGGCGCGGTGGTGGCGCCGTCGGGCGGGTCCCCGGCGTCACCGTGCCACCGCGAGCAGCCCGGGGAAGCCGGGTCGCGTGACGAACTCGCGCTGTTCGGCCGCGGCCGCGGCGGACGGCGGGGATGGCACGTCGATGTCGACGACGCGCAGGTCCAGCGGCCTCTCGCGCCACAGCCGCTCGGGCTCCTCGGACTGGGCGCGACTCACGCGGCACCACCGTTGACGAACAGCGTCTGGCCGTTGATCCAGCGCGCCGGACCGGCCAGCGCCGCGACCGTCTCGGCGATGTCGTCGGGCTGCCCCAGACGGCCCATCGGATTCGCGGCGGCGATCGTGTCGATCAGCTCCGGCGACTTGCCGTCCAGGAACAGCGGGGTCGCGACCGGCCCCGGGGCAACGGTGTTGACGGTGATGTCGCGGCCGCGCAGCTCGCGGGCCAGGATCAACGTCATCGCCTCAGCGCCCGCCTTGGACGCGGCGTAGGCGGCGTAGGTCGGCGGCGCCAGCCGTGTCACCGACGACGAGAAGTTGACGATCGCGCCACCCGGGCGCAGCAGCCGCGCCGCGAGCTGGTCGACCACGAACGTCCCGCGCAGGTTCGTGCGCACGATCCTGTCGAACACCGCGAGGTCCAGCTCCGCGACCGGGGCGAGCGGCATGATGCCCGCTGTGTGCACGAGCACATCCACGCCCCCGAAGGCTTCCCGCGCGGCCTCGAACACGGCGGCCATGGCGGTCTCGTCCGCGACGTCACCGGCTGCGGTGATCGCCCGCCCGCCCGCGGCGGTGATCGAGGCGACGACCTCGTCGGCCCGATCGCGGTGACCGCTGTAGTGCACCACCACGGCCAGGCCGTCGGCCGCCAGGCGCCGTGCGACCGCGCGTCCGATACCGCCGGAGCCGCCGGTGACGATGGCGACCCGTTCGCTGATCCCGGTCATATGATCACTCCGTTCATTAGTTGTCGGGATCGACTGTAACCGTATAAAGACGCTACGTCCATATTCTTCCGATGGCGTTGGTCACACCGGCGGGAGGGGCGGCGCCGCATCGGCGGTGCGGCCCGGTGGCCGGCCGTGCTCGCTGCGGCTCGCCACCGTCACTGCAGCAAGCCGCTACCCGAGGACGCACCGTCGACGGGCAGGATCGCTCCGGTGACCATGGCGGCTCCGCCGCTGGTCTACGAGATCGCACGCCGCGTCGGAGCCGACGACCAGCAGTTCAGGTAACCCCTGGGAAATCCGTGGGCCGGATCCGTGGTCCGCATCCGGGCCAGGAGTCTGGGCTACACGTTGCCGAACTCGTCAAAGAACGCGTCCTGCGCCGATGTGCGGCTGAGACCTCGGACGTGTGCGTACATCCGGGCGCGATCCTGCACGATTCCCGCTCGATCGTCAGCGCCGCAGCGATTCTCTCGTCTCGCTCGCCTGCACACCGCCGGGACGATGGCTCTGCAAGGCGAGATGGCCGTTCGTCCGGCGCGGCTGCAGCCGGATCACCGGGAGCGAGCGTTTGGTGCGGTCCTGATAGTTGCGGAACGCGGGCGCGTGGGCGACGAATCGATTGAATGCGGCGTCTCTTTCGCGGCCGTGAAGTTCCTGAGCGCGGACCGGAACGATTGACACCCCTGTTGGCTTTGCAGCTTCGATGGTGACGTCGGGGTTGGCGCGGAGATTGTGCATCCAGGCCGGGTCGCGCTCGGCGCCCATCGCCGATGCGATGACCAGCCAGCCCTCACCGTCGCGCAATGACATCGCAGGGTTGACCCGCTCCGCTCCTGTGCGGGCGCCTCGGGTGTGCAGCAAAACCAACTGGCTACCGAAACCATCGACCTCGCCGCTGTTGCTGCGGAACTGGGCGATGACGCGGTCGTTGAACGCGGTCATGTCTTGATCTCCTGTTCGTCAGGCGAACGCCCGGAGGGGAACCGGGTCGTGAACTTGGTGGCCATGTCGCCCCCACGGATGGCGACCGCACCGGGCTTGATGTCGGCGGCCGGCACCTCGTCCGATCTCATGTCCCGAGCGGTGGCGGAAATCCGATGCAGCACCACCGTGAGCGACGCGACGCCGCTGTGGCCGAACGACTGCACTAGCCGGCTCACCGGGCGCGTCCCGGTGCGCCGCCGCTCGCCCCGGCCGTGGCAGGGGCGACGCGGTCCGCCGAGGCCAGCTCGGCGATGAACTGTTCGACGGTGCGCGGCGGCCGGCCGAGCAGGGTGCGAAGCACCACGTCGTTCCCGCCGTGGAAGCCGTAGGTGTCGTAGTCGGTGAACATGGCGGCCAACCCGTGACGCAGCGGGCCGGGCGGCAACGACTCGACGGCCGCGGCCGGCGGGACGTCGACAGCCTCAACCTGCCGGCCTGCGTAGCGGCTCATCAGGGCCGCGATCTGCTCGCCGGTGCTGGTGCCGCCGGCGGCCAGCTCGAAGGTGCCACCGACCAGTTCGTCGCCGGCGAAGGCCGTCGCGACAACCTCTGCGACGTCACGGAAGTCGACATACGTCATCGCGGCGCGACGCGACCAGGGCGCCGTATAACTGCCGGTGTCCACCGCGGCGCGCCAGCTGGCTGTCAGGCCCTGCATGTACATCGCCGGCTGGAGAACGGTGAACTCCATCCCGGAGCGATAGAGCGCTTCCTGCACGGGACGGGTGTCGGCGTGGTTCACCAGCGACAGCGAGGGGTGGTACACGCCGGAATAGACGACGCGGCGCACCCCGCTGGCGGCCGCCGCGCCGATGGCGTTCGTGCCGAGTTCGACGGTTTCCGGTGCGAAGGCCGGCAGGATGAGAAAGAGGCCGTCCATGCCGTCCAGGGCAGCCTCCAAGCTGTCGCGGTCGCGCAGGTCGGCGACCACAGTCTCGGCCGCTCCGCCGTGCAGGGCGCGGTCGGCCTTGCGTGGGTCGTGCACGAGCGCGCGCACCTTGATGCCGTGCGCAACCAGGGCGGGCACGATGTGGTGGGCGAAGTTTCCGGTGGCTCCGGTGGCGAGAACCTTCATCGTTGCTTGCTCTCCTTTGGTGGATGTTCGACTTTCCGGGTGCTCGATGGGGACGCCGCGTCGAGCGCGGGCGCTGTGACGTCGGGGCGATCAGCGCGGAACTCCGCGTTGGAAGAGCAGGACCCGGCCGGGATCCAGCCTGTCCGCCACGGCGACAAGTCGGGCGAACTCCGTGGCGTCGAAAGCGTGACCAGCCTCCGGTTGTCCCTCCCGGAAGGACGGCAGGTTTCGGCCGAGTCCGGCCGGCGTGGCGGCATCCGCGACCTGGGCGAGTACCCGGTCGACCCGGGCGCGGGCGACGTCGTCTGGTGCGGCGCCCACGGCGTGCAGCAGGAAGGGTGCGGGTGGCCGGGTCAACGCGCCCTCGGGCGCGGGCGAGGCGGTGCCCACGTGCCGCAGCTCGACCATGCCGAGTCCGTTCGGCTGGCCGACTCGAGCGGCGCCGAACAGTGATTCGACCTGCCCGGCGACCGGCGCGTCGAGCCACCAGCCGTCGCCGCGCGCGGGCAACGCGGCGGGCGGATCGAGGTGAATAGTCGCCAGCGTGGTGGCATCAGCCGGCCCCGTGGTGTCGATGATCGGGACCGCCGCCGCGCGAGCCGCTTCTCGCATCGCGCTCAGGTCCTGTTCGCCGCCGGTGGCCGCATAGGACAGGTGAACGGCCACCTGACCGAGCAGTTCTTCGGGGAACGGCCCGGCCGGCGGCAGGTGAAGCAGCGACAGCGTGCTGGTCAGCGTGGCGGGAGCGCTGGCCACGGCGTCGGTCCACGCCTGTGCCAGCCGGGGCAGTTCGGCGCCGGGCCAGAGCAGGTATCCCGCCCAGAGGTCCCCGCGCGGGTGCAGGTCGATCTCGATCTCGGTGGCCAGGCCGACAGCCGCGCCGCCACGAAATGCCCACAGCGCCTCGCGGTCGACCGGATCCGCAGCATCCTCGGCGGCGCGGCGCGCCATCCCCTCGCCGTCGACGTATTCGACGGCCCGCAGCGAGCCCGAGGCGAGCCCGTAGGGGCGGACCAGCCAGCCCACACCGCCGGCGAAGGTGTAGCCAGAGACGCCGACGGTAGGTGAGGTACCACTGAGGGCGAGCAGCCCATGGGATTCGACCGACTGCTGGACCCGTGCCCAGGTGGCTCCGGCTCCCACCCGGGCAGTACCCGCGGCGGGGTTCACGACGACCCGATCGAGCCGGGAGGTGTCCACCAGCAGCACGTCGTCGCCAAGGTCGGTACCGGACCCGTGACCGGTCGCCTGGACCGCCACCCGGCGGCCGGCCTGTCGAGCCACCGCGACCGCGGCGGCGGCCTGCTCCGCGGTGCCGGGCCGCGCAGCGGCCGCCGGTCGCTGGATGAAACTGCTGTTGTGTGGCGTGGTTGCCGACGCGTAGCCGGAATCTCCCGGCCGCAGGACGGATCCGTCCGGCAGCACGAGACGGAGCATGCGGACCAATTCGCTGGTGGTGACGGCGTGGACCGGCATGATGGCGCTCCGTTCCGGATGTTGACAAAGACACTGCGGGTGGCGAGCACGGTGCGGTGCTCTCCTCGATGTGCCTTCAACGCAACCAGAACCGGGCGCGGAGCGGAAACAACTGTTCCGCATCCATGGCATCAACGCCGCCGATACCTGGCCGCGATTGCCGGATCGCGGACGCCCGGCTCAGGCCAGGCGCTGCGCCTCGGCGGTGATCCGGGTGCGCAGCCACCGGTGCGCGACGTCGCCGGTGCGGCGCGGTGACCAGTACATCGCCTCGAGGATGTCGCCGACATCGACAGGTGACGCATACATCGCCAGGCCGGCCTGCTCGGCGACCAGACGGGCAAGGCGCTCGGGCACGAACGAAACCAACTCGGTGCCCGGCAGCAACAGCGGCGCGGCCACGAACCCCTCGGTGGTCACATCGACGCGGAGCTCGACCCCCTGCTCGCGCAACTGCCGCTCGACGATGAACGGCAGCTCGCCGGCGAACATCACGAACGGCAACTGCTGCAGCAGTTCGACGTCGACCGCGACCCCTCCCGAGGCACCTGAGTCGAGCTCGGCCCGCCCGGCAAGGGCTGGGTGGTCGCGGTCGGCCATCAGCACGAAATGCTCCCGGTACAGCGTCTGCCGCTCGAGGTCGCGCATAGCCGTCGCCAGCTCGGTCGGCAGCAGCACGAGATCGACCGACCCTCTCCGCAGCGCCTCGTCCAACGCGCCGCGGATCGGTACCAGTTGCAGCCGGACGCCGGGTGCCTCCCGCGCCAGCTGCCCAAGCAGCGGCCGAAGGAAGACCGTCGAGAAGTAGTCGCTGGCCGCCAGCGTGAACGACCTGACGTCCGAACCCGGATCGAAGCCTCGCGGCGTCACCACGCAGCGCTCGACCGAGATCATCGCCTCCCGTGCCGGTTCCACCAGCGTCTCCGCCAGACTGCTCAGCCGATAGACACGCCCCTCGCGCACCAGCAACGGATCATCGTAGTGGCGTCGCAACCGCGCCAACGCGGCGCTCACCGCCGGCTGGCCCAGCGACAGCCGTTCGGCCGCCCGCGTTACGTTGCGCTCCTCCAGCAGCGCGCTGAGCGTCGGCAGGAGGTTGAGATCGAACCCGCCGATACTCACATCGCCGACCCGTCGGCGCGCACGGCGAGCAACCGGCTCGGGCGAGGATGTCCATCCCTGTCGACCACCGAGTCGCTCCTCTGCGTCCATCCATCACACCGCGGCGCCGGCCCCGGATGAGGCGGTCAGGGGCGTCTCCCGGTCGCGAGGGCGGGTCCCGATCGGTGCGTCGCTCACCAGGATCGTGGGCTCCGGATGGGAATGGAGCCACGCGGCCGATCCAACACTCGTGGCGGGCCCCGATGGGACCCAGCCTACGAGTGTCGGACCGGACGTGCACCCCGGTCGTTCGTGGCCGATCGGTGCCCGCCTCCCGGTGCCCTGACCCTCGCGGTGGCCGGGGCGGCGAGTGCAGGGCGTGAACGGATGTTTCTTCAGTCGCCGTACGTATGGACAGAGCGTTCACGGGGCGCTAGCGTGAGCGTCCGTGCGCACCGTTCCGGCATCCGACCTCGACGAGTCGGCCTCGGACATCCCGGTGTTGGTGCTGGACTTCGACGGCACGGTCTGCCTGGGCGATGGTCCGATCTGGGCGTACGCCCACGCACTGATTCCCCAGCTGGACGATGGTCACGCCGAGCGCGTCACCACGGGGCTGGCCGACTTCCTCGCCGGCCGCACGGATCCGGGAGACTTCTCCGACGGCTACTCGGCCGTGGTCCGGTTGGCCGGGCCCGGCGTGTCCCGCGCCGCGCTGAGCAGGGCGTACCTTGCCAGCCGGGAGTCGCTGGCCGACGGGACGGTCGACGTGCACAGCCCGGACGGTCTGGCCGAGCTGCTCGCCGAACTGGCCGGCCGGGTTCACCGGGTGCTGCTGACCAACGCGCCCGACATCGGCATGACGCTGCTGCTGGAACGACTCGGACTCGCCGACCTGATCGACGAGGTGATCACCTCGGCCGGCAAGCCGGACGGGTTCGCCACCCTGCTGCCCCGCCTGCTGGACGGCGCCGACCCGGCCCGGCTGCTGTCGGTGGGCGACCTGTGGCTCAACGACATCGCCCGGCCACTGGCCTTCGGCTGCGCCACCGCGTACGTGGATCGGACCGGGCGCGACCGGCGGCCGGCGCATGCCCGGGCCACCAGCCTTCCGGACCTGTACCCGGCGATCCGAGCCTGGGCGCAGGATCCGCACGCCTTCACCGAGCAGCATCGCCCCAGCGTCGCCGAGCCCGGCGCGCTGAACCCGTCACCGAGGAGTTAGCCATGCGAACGATCCACCGCGCCCGCCGGTTCGCCGGCACTCTGTCCGGCACCAGATTGGTCGCCACCGCTGCGGTGGCCGCGATGGCGGTCTCGGTGCTCGCCGCTTGCGGCGCCAAGGACGAGCCGATGGGCGGCCAGTCGGCGAGTTCGGCCATGTCCGGGTCCGCGTCGGGTGGCTCCGGATCCGGCGGTTCGGCTTCGGCAGGGTCCGCCTCCGGGTCGGCCGCCAGCGGGTCCTCCTCAGCCGCCTCCGCCTCCGGTTCGGGTTCGTCCAGCTCCCAGTCCGCCGGCAACGTGTGCACCGGCAAGAGCGGCGACCGCGATCCGAGCAAGCTGGTTCTGGCGCTGGTCCCGTCCGGCAACGCCAAGAAGCTGGTGGAGAGCGTCAAGCCGTTGACCGACGCGCTGACCAAATCCCTGGGCATCCCCGTGGAGGGCAAGGTCACCCAGGACTACCAGGCGGCCGTGGAGGCGATGGGCGCCGACCAGGCCGACATCGGGTTCCTGCCGTCACTGCAGATGAGCCAGGCGTGCGACAAGTACGGCGCGGTACCGGAACTGCAGACCGAGCGAGGCAACGCCAGCAGCTACGCCTCGGAGTTCTTCACCAACAAGCCCGACAAGTACTGCTCCGACACCCCCAAGCCCGACAAGAACGGCCTGCTGTTCTGCAACGGCACCGCCTCCGGGCAGGGGCCGGCCGGGCTGGACGAGCTGCCGAAGGTCAAGGGCACGACATTCTCGTTCCTGCAGGCCGCCTCGCCGGCCGGATACATCTTCCCGGCCGCGGCGCTGAAGAAGGCGGGCATCGACCCGGCCACCGGCGTCACCCCCACCACGGTGACCTCCAACGACGCGTCGGTGCTGGCGGTCTACAACGGTGACGCCGAGGTCGGCGCCGCGTACTGGGACGCGCGCACCGTGGTGATGGGCGACACTCCCGACGTGGGCAAGAAGGTCGTGGTGTTCGCGCTGACCGACATGATCCCGAACGACGGTGTCTCGCTGAACGGCACGCTGACCAAGGCGTGGCAGGACAAGATCACCAAGGCGCTGCTGGACTACGCGGGCACCAAGGCCGGGGTGGCGACGCTGGAGTCGATCTACCAGATCAGCGGCCTGACCAAGGCGGATCCGGCGGCACTGCAGAAGACCGCCGACGTCGCGGCCACCCTCGGCCTGGGTTGAGGCGAGCGTCGCCGAACGAACCGCCGACGGTGAACGCGTCGTGACGGCGCCCGCGGGCCGGGCCGGCACCGATACGCCGGCCCGGCCGTGCAAGCCGCGCACCGCCTGGAAGGGCTGGCTGATCGCCGCGATCGTGCTGGCGATCACCTACGTGACCGGGGCGGCCATCGGGGTCAATCTCGGCGATCTGATCAACAACTGGCGACACGGCGCGGACAACTTCGTCAAGCTGCTGCAACCGGAGTACACGTTCTTCCCGCAGACCCTGCATGCGCTGGCCGAGACCGTCGAGATGGCCGTGATCGCCACGTTCATCTCGGCGGTGCTGTCCCTGCCGCTGTCCTTCCTGGCCTCCCGGGTCACCAACCCGCGCACCGCGTTCATGCTCACCGTGCGCGCCATCATGAACATGGTGCGGGCGGTGCCGGACCTGCTGTACGCGGCGATCCTGGTGGCGGTGGTCGGCACCGGTGCGCTGTCCGGGATGATGGCGCTGGTGATGTTCGACCTGGGCATCCTGGTCAAGCTGGTCTCCGAGGCGCTGGACGCGGTCGACCGCGGACCGCAGGAGGCAGCGCTGGCCGCCGGCGCCAGCTGGCCGAAGGCGGACCGCGCCGGGGTGCTGCCGGAGGCGTTGCCCGCCTACGCCTCTCACGTGCTGTACACGCTGGAACTGAATATCCGGGTGTCCACCGTGCTGGGGCTGGTCGGTGCCGGCGGCCTCGGCCTGCTGATCGACAAGGTGCGGACGTTCTACCACTACCATGCGCTGAGCCTGATCATCCTGGAGATCCTGGTGATCATCCTGGTGCTGGAGGCGGTCTCGTCCTGGCTGCGCCGAAGGCTGGTGGCATGACCAGCGCCTCGCTCGCCCCGGGACTGCCGTCACCGCCGTCCCCGCCGACGATGGACCGGTCCGCCCGGCCGTCCCGTCCGCGTCCGACCCGGCGGCTGCTCGCGGGGGCGATCACGGCGATCGTGGTGATCGCCTGCTTCGTGGACACCGACATGCGGTGGTCCCAGCTGGTGCGCTTCCCCGGACGGATGGTGCACTACATCGGCCTGATGTTCGGGCCGCCGGACGTCGGCACCTTGGGGCACGCGCTGTCCGCGACCCTATTGAGCGTCGACATGGCCTGGTTCGGAACGATTCTGGGCATCCTGGTGTCCTGGCCGCTGAGCTTCTTGGCCACCCGCGGCGTCGCCCCGCTGCCGGTTCTGCTGGTGGTCCGCGGGATCTTCGCGGTGCTGCGCGCGGTGCCGGAGGTGGTGATCGCGATCCTGATCCTGTCCGTCACCGGGCTGACCTCCTACACCGGGGCGCTGGCCATCGCGGTGGGATCCATGGGCACGCTGGGCAAGTGGGGCTACGAGTCGATGGAGGCCGTGCAGCGCGGCCCCATCGAGGCGGTGCGATCGGCCGGCGGGAACCTGCGGCAGATCGTGCGCTGGGGGATCTGGCCGCAGGCCCAGCCCGAGGTGCTGGCGTTCTGGCTGTACCGCTTCGAGATCAGCGTGCGCGCCTCGGTGGTGCTGGGGCTGATCGGCGCCGGGGGGATCGGCAAGGTGCTGTCCGACAACGTGCAGTTCCGCATCTGGGACGCGGTTGGCATGCTGGTGATCGTGGTCATCGTGGTGACGGTCATCATCGACCTGATCTCCGGCATGCTCCGCCGCCGGCTGATCACCGGGCGCTGGTCAGCACCGAGGCTGCCCCGGCCGCCCCGGCTACTGCGGCTGTCGCGGCATCCAGCCCGCGGCGGCACGGCATGAGCAGCATGTTCGCGGGTCCAAAGCCGGGTTTTGGGCTCGCTGTGGGCCCGGAATTCGGCTTTGCACCCGCGAACATCGGAGGGGGGCGGTGACGGTGCGGCCGGTCGACACGGCCCCGGTGCCCGGCGAGGTGTTCGCCCGCATCCGGTCGCTGGCGCCCTCGCTGCTGCCCGCCGAGCGCGCGGTCGCCGAGACGCTGCTGGCACGGCCGGCCGAGGTGATCGAGATGTCCTCCCAGCAGGTTGCCGAGGCGGCCGGCGCGTCCCGGGCGACGGTGGTGCGTGCCTGCCAGCGGCTGGGCTTTTCCGGGTACCAGCAGCTTCGGGTGATGCTGGCCAGGGACCTGGGATCGACCGGCGCAGGCGCAGACCTCACCCCCGGTCCGGAACCGCAGACGCCGGCGGAGGTGGTGCTGGCCTCGTTCGGAGCGGTGGCCGGTTCGATACCGGCGATGACGGCGCTGCTGGACGAGGCCGAGCTGTCTGCCTCGGTGCAGATGCTCGCCGGCGCCGGCCGGATCGTGGTGGTGGGCAACGGGTTGTCCGCGGCGCTCGCCCAGCACGCGGCGCAGCGGCTGGTCGCCATCGGTCGATCGGCCGTCGCGCCGACGGATCCGCTGTACCAGCAGATCGCCGCCGGACAGCTAGGATCCGACGACGCGCTGCTGGTGATCAGCGGATCCGGC
>JBIQML010000014.1:0-21253 GCA_044463405.1 Nakamurella lactea
CCGTGACCTCGAAGTCCACCCCGGTCGACTGCACCTTCACCCCGACGGTCGGCGGGCAGTACCGGATCACCGCGACCGTCACCGACGACCGCGGCCGCACCAGCCGAAGCCAGATCACCCGCTGGGTGGCCGGACCGGACGGCTCCGTGGCCACCACCGTTCAGCAGCAGAGCCTCACCCTGGTGCCGGACGCGAAGCGGTACCGTCCCGGCCAGTCCGCCCGGCTCCTGGTGGCCTCGCCGATCGGCACCGGGACGGGGCTGATCACGCTGAGCCACAACGGCATCGTCTCCAGCAGCACGTTCGCCGTGCAGCATGGTTCCGCGGTGGTGACGATTCCGATCGCCACCGACCTGATTCCGTCGGTGACGGCCACCGTCGAGGTGGTCGGCACCGCCCCGCGCGCCGGCGACCCGGCCGGCGGCAGCGGCACCCGGCCGGCGTACGCCGCCGGCGACATCACCCTGGCCGTGTCGCGCAGCAGCCGCGCGCTCACCGTCACCGCCACACCGCGGGACCGCACCGTCAAGCCGGGCGGGCACACCACCATCGACGTCGCGGTCACCGACCGATCCGGAGAGCCGGTGCAGGGCAGCCAGTTCGAGGTGATCGTCGTCGACGAGGCGGTGCTCGCGCTGTCCGACTATCAGCTGCCCGACCCGCTGCAGGCGTTCTACCCCGACGACCAGTGGACCTGGATCAACGCCAGCTACGGGCGGTCCACCGTGATGCTGGGCACCCCGGCCGGCGGCGGGGCCGAGCGCGACGCTGCCGGCTCGGCCGAGGCCGCCGCGCCGGCAGCGAGCGGGTCTGCCGCCAGCGGCGCAGCGTACGGCACGGCCGCAGGAGGGGCGGCCATGTCCGGCCGCAAGGCCGCCGACACCGCGGGGTCGAGCGGAACACCCATCACCCAGCGGTCCGCGTTCTCCGCCCTGGCGCTGTTCCGACCCACCGTGACCACCGGCGCGGACGGCACCGCCGCCGTCCCGGTCACCCTGCCGGGCAACCTCACCCGCTACCGCGTCATGGTCGTCGCGGTGGCCGGCGACACGCGGTTCGGCACCGGCGAATCCACCATCACCGCCGGCCTGCCGCTCACCGTCCGCCCGACGCCGCCGCGCTTCCTCAACTTCGGCGACCAGGCCCAACTTCCGGTCCTGGTACAGAACCGCACCGATGCCGCACTGGCCACCGACGTGGTACTGCAGGCCGCCAACCTGACCGTCGCCGCGACGAGCAGCACCGCGGGCGGCGGTACGACCGCCGGTGTCACCGGGCAGCGGGTCACGGTACCGGCCAACGGCCGGGTCGAGGTGCGATTCCACATTGCGGCGGACCGGGCGGGCACCGCACGGTTCCGGGTGGCCGCCGTCAGCGGCGACGACGCCGACGCCGCCGAGCAGGAGTTCCCGGTGTACACGCCGTCCACCTCCGAGACCTTCGCCACCTACGGCACTCTGGATTCTGGTGGCGGGTCCGATGCCGTGGCACAGAAGATCACCAAGCCATCCGACGTCATCCCGGCGTTCGGCGGCCTGCAGATCACCACCTCATCGACCGCGCTGGCGCAGCTGACCGACGCCGTGGACTACGTCACCGACTACGAGTACGAGAGCGCCGACGCACTAGCCGACCAGACCATCGCGATCTCCTCGCTCGGCGATGTGCTGCAGGCGTTCTCGGTGCCGGGCCGGCCCACGCCCGCGCAGATGAAGGCCAAGGTGGCCGCCGACGTCACCGCACTGATCGCGCTGCAGAACTCCGACGGCGGCTTCACCTACTGGCGGCGCGGCGAGCGCTCCGACCCGTTCATCACGGTGCAGGCCGTGCAGGCGCTGCTGGTCACCGACAGGTCCGGATACGCCGGCGACGCGCACGGAGCGATCACCAAGGCGGTCAGCAAGGCACTGCCCTACCTGCGCGACATCGACTCGCACCTGCCCTCCGAGATCAGCCAGCAGAGCCGGGACACCATCGACGCCTACGCCATCGCGGTGCGCTCCCTGGCCGGTGACGAAACGACCACCGACGCCGACCGCATGGTTGCCGATCGCGGCGCCGCCCTGCCGTTGGACGCGGTCGGGTGGCTGCTGCCGGAGGTGTCGGCGGCGCAGCGGCCGACACTGCTGACCCGGGTGACCAACGCGGCGGTCGACGATGCCGGCTCGGTGACGTTCGCCGAATCGGTGACGGACGACGCGTGGACGGTGCTGCACTCCGACACCCGTACCGACGCGGTGATCCTGGATGCGCTGCTCACGGTGGACCCGGACTCCGACCTGATCGGGAAGATCGTGAACGGCCTGATGGGCCGGCAACGCGGAGGGCGGTGGGCGACCATCCAGGACAACGCCTTCAGCCTGGTGGCGCTGCGGCACTATTACGACACGTTCGAATCGACGACGCCGAACTTCACCGCGGCCGCCTGGCTGGGCGACATCCTGGCCGGCACACACCGCTACTCAGGACACACCACGGAACAGACCAACGTGACCATCCCGACCGACCAGCTCATCAGGTCGGGCGACAGCACGATCACGCTGGAAGACAAGGGATCCGGGCGCATGTACTACCGGATCGGGCTGACCACCGCGCCGTCCAGCCTGTCGGTCGACCCGCTGGACCGTGGGTTCGTCGTCAGCCGCAGCTACGCCGGCGCGGACCACGCCTCGGACGTCACCCGGGACGCCAGCGGCGTGTGGCACGTCAAGGCCGGCGCCAGGGTCCGCGTCACCGTCACCCTGGTGTCCCGCAGCGCGCAGAGCCACGTTGCGCTGACCGACCCGCTACCCGCCGGGCTGGAGCCGCTGAACCCGGCGCTGGCCACCACGCCGAAGGACCTGACCGGGTCCCACTCCGGCGGACCGATCCCGCTGGCTTGGAACCCGACCTGGTACGACCACCAGGACCTGCGGGACGACCGGGCCGAGGCCTTCGCGGGTTACCTGCCGGGCGGCGTGTACACCTACAGCTACCTGGCGCTGGCAACCACACCGGGCAGCTTCGTGGTGCCCCCGGCGACGGCCAAGCAGATCTACGCGCCGGAGACCTTCGGCCGCTCCGGGACCGGTCGGGTGGTGGTCGGCGGCTGATGTCCCCCGGCCTCCCCCGGCTCCCCCGGCCTCCCCCGGCTTGTGAGCCTGACGTGGCGGCATGGCGCCACGTCGGACTCACAAGCCCAGGGGTCGGGCGGCCGGCTCCGCCAGTGCTACCCGTGAGCCCTCTCCCGCGGCACGCGGCCCATCAGGTGGAACTCCGGGTTGGGCGGGATGGACAGGCCGTGCGCCAGCCGGTTGGACAGTGAGAAGAACGCGGTGATCGACGTGATATCCCAGATCTCCTCGTCGTCGAAGCCCTTGTCCCGCAGCGTGTCGACGTCGGCGTCGGTGATCACCTCCGGCGTGACGGACAGGGTGACGGCGTAGTCGAGCATCGCGCGCTGCCGCTCGGTCAGGTCGGCGTTGCGGTAGTTGGTGGCCAGGTAGTCCGAGATCAGCGGATCCTTGGCCCGGATCCGCAGGATGGCGCCGTGCGCCACCACGCAGTACAGGCAGTCCCGCGCGGCGCTGGTGGCGACCACGATCATCTCCCGCTCGGCCCTGGACAGCCCGACGTCGGAGTCCATCAGGGCGTCGTGGTAGGCCATGAACGCCCGCAGTTCCGCCGGCCGGTGGGCCAGCGCCAGGAACACGTTGGGCACGAACCCGGTGTGCTGCTGCACGTCCAGGATCCGCTCGCGCAGATCGTCGGGGAGATCGGCAATGTCGGGAACGGGAAATCGGCTGATGCGCATGCCCCTCAGTCTGCCCCCGCCACCGGCGCTGCGCTCGGACGGTGCGCAGCGACCACCGGTTGCGAGCGCTACACCGTCAGCCGGAACGTCCGCGCACCCGACTGCCACGCCCGGTGCAGGTCGGCGGTGTTCGGCGCGCCGGACGGATCGATCCGGATGCCGTTCAACTTCGCGAACTGGTGGTTGTTCCGCGACATCACCGCGTAGTCGGCGACCACCCCCGCCTCGTCCGTCACCGTCACGACCTGCGCCCGGCGCACGGCTCCCTTGAGACGGATCGTCACCGGCTCTCCGGTGCGCAGGTTGCGGCCCCATCCGAAGGGCGTGCCCACCAGCAGGTATCCCTCGCATCGGGTGTAGGCGACCGGCAGGGTGTAGCGCCTGCCGGTCTTGCGCCCCACCAGGTACAGGGTGATCAGCCGCGCTCCCACGATGCGGCACAGCAGCGGCGTGCGCAGCAAGCCCCGGACCACCCGATTCGTCATGCCCTGCAGCGGAACGGTCCGTGCCCGCCGCGATGTCGTCGGTGTGCTCACCATGGCGACCCTCCTTATTCGCGATCGGGTTCCGACGCGGCCCGATCCTTCTGCTGTGGTTGACGGATCGCGGCGGTCAAGTGTGACGGGCGCCGGGTGGAACGTGGGCACCGCCGAGCGTGTCGGGCGCCGGGTGGAACGTGGGGCACCGCCGCCGGTGGCACCGCCGACGGCGGCCGGTCGGCCCGGCCTCGTCACATCCGGCCGCACCGCTCCGTCACACTGGTGAGGAACGGGGGCCCGCATGAGAGAGCACGATGACGACCGGCTGGCCGAGCGATTCGAAGAGCACCGGTCGCGGCTGCGGTCGATCGCCTACCGGATGCTGGGCTCGCTGGTGGACGCGGACGACGCGGTCCAGGAGACGTGGCTGCGGCTCTCGCGCACCGGTGTGGACGGCATCGGCAACCTGGGCGGCTGGCTGACCACCGCTGTGTCGCGCATCTGCCTGGACATGCTGCGAACGCGTACCTCCCGACGGGAGGACCCACTGGACGCGCACGTCCCCGATCCGATCGTCACCGCCGATGCCCCCGACCCCGAGCAGGAGTCGCTGCTGGCCGACTCGGTCGGGCTGGCGCTGCTGATGGTGCTGGACACGCTGCAGCCCGCCGAGCGGCTGGCGTTCGTGCTGCATGACGTGTTCGCGGTCGACTTCGACAGGATCGGCGCGACCCTAGGGCGGTCGCCGGCAGCGGCACGGCAACTGGCCAGCCGTGCCCGCCGCCGGCTGCGGGAAGCGCCGGCCCCCGAGGCCGACCTGCGCCGACAGCGGCGCCTGGTGGACCGCTTCCTCGCCGCCGCCCGCGGCGGGGACCTGGACGCGCTGTTCGAGATGCTCGACCCCGACGTGGTGCTGCACGCCGACGCCGGTGACGGACCGCTGGGGCCGTCCCGGGTCGTCCGCGGCGCGTCCGGGGTCATCGCGCAGGCCCAGCAGTACGCGTCCCTGGCCCGGTTCGGCCGGCAGGTCATGGTCAACGACGCTCCGGGACTGATCGTCGCCCCCCAGGGCCGCGCCCTCGCCGTCATGGCCCTGGAGTTCGGCGGCGGGCGCATCACCCGGATCGACATCCTCGCCGACCCGGAGCGGCTGCAGCGCTTGGCCATCCCGGTGCCCCTCGACGGCGCACCCGGAGCGGACGACGAAGGGATCTGATCATGCAGGACGCAGCGACGACCGCCGGCGCGATCGCCGACCGGGTCGAGATCGAGGCATTGCGCGCGGAATTCACCGACGCGGTGATGATGCACGACTACGATCGGCTGGCGTCCCTGTTCACCGAGGACGGGGTGGTCCGGATCCCCGCCCCCGGTGCGGATGCGATCGGGCGGGCCGCGATTCGCGCCGGGGTCGAACGAATGCAAGGGATGTGGGAGTTCTTCGTGCAGGCAACGCACCCGGGGACCGTCGAGCTTGACGGTGACGTGGCCTCCGGCCGCGCCTATCTCTCGGAGTTCGGCCGGCTGCTGGACGGGACCGGGCACCGGAACGTCGGTGTGTACCACGACCGGTACCGTCGAACGCCCGGGGGCTGGAAGTTCACCGAGCGTGCCTACCGGATCCGCTACCAGGACTCTGCCGGGGTGACGGGATCCGCGCCGGCCGACCACCCGGAGGCGGATTGAGCGCGCGACGTGTCCTGGTCGTCGAGAACAGCCCGTCGTCCGGCCTACGGCGGTTCGGGACGTGGTGGCGCGAGGACGGACTCGATCTGTGCACGGTGCCGGCGCACCGTGATCCGCTGCCGGAGCGGCTGGACGGGTACCACGGGTTGGTGTTGCTCGGCGGCGGCCTGATGCCCACCGACGACGCCGCGGCGCCGTGGCTGGAACGCGAGCGCGGGCTCACCCGGGCGGCGCTGGAGATCGGGATGCCGCTGCTGGGCATCTGCCTCGGCGGCCAACTGCTCGCCACCGTCGCCGGCGGGACCGTGCAGGAGTCCCATGGACGTCCCGAGGCGGGCAGCACACCTCTCACCTTGGAGCCGGCGGCCGCGGACGATCCGCTGTTCGCGGGCGTGCCCCGCGGGTTTCGGGCCATCGAGCATCACAAGGACGCCATCACCTCGCTGCCGGCGGATGCGGTGTGGCTGGCCCGCAGCGATCGTTGCCCCTACCAGTCCTTCCGCCTCGGCGCCGCCGCGTGGGGACTGCAATTCCACCCGGAGGTTCCCGCGGAGCGGGTCGCCGGCTGGGACCGGCAGACCCTGATCGATGACGGGTTCGACCCCGATGCCCTGGTCCGGCAGGCCGAGCACGACGAACCCGCCGCCAGGGCGATCTGGCGCTCGTTCGCCCGCCGGTTCGCCGCCGTCGTTGGGATGTACGACGGAGCCCTCTAGCGCCCCAGCCTGAGGCGCTCAGGTCGCGGGGAGGGTGAACCCCGCGGTGACGACGTGCCCGTCGGCCAGCGCGAACTGCGCCCACAGCCGGTAGGTCCCCGCGCCCTCGGGGTGCAGGTGCACCGGCAGGTCGGGCCCGAAGGTCTGCCCGGGCAGCGCGAACACCGGATCGCCTTGCGCGTCGTGCACCTCGGCGTGTTCGTGTGCGAACGTCGTGCCGTCGGAGCGCATCGCCACGACATGGCCCGGTGCGGCCAGGTAGGGCTGCAGATCGCGGATCGGCGTGCCTGTCGTCGCATCGGCGATATGGAACACCAGGTCGCTGGTCGCGGCCGCGTTCAATGTTCCCTCGAGGGTGACCCGGACTCCGTCGATGACGACCACGCGCGAGCCAGGCCGAACCGGGGCCGGGACGGTTGCGGCACCAGCGACGTCGAGCATCTGTCGGTCGTGCACGTCGGCCATCTGCCCGGCGCGGCGGAACTCGGTGTTGATCAGGTACCGGCCTGCGGTCGGGAACCTCAGGGTGACGGCGAATTCACCCGCGGCGCCGGTGGGATCGGGGTGCACGTGGGTGAAGGTGCCCAGGTCGGAGCGGGTGGCGATCAGGTGCATCCACACACCGTGGCTGCGGCCGATGTCCGTCACGGGTCGGCCGGTCGCCGCGTCGAGCAGGCGGATGCGCATGCGAGTGGGCTTCCCGGGCCGGGCGTCGGCGGGGATGTCGAGCCGCACCGTGATGTCGGCGTCCTCGGATTCCACCGGTGGGACGTCGGTGGTCATCATGGTGCTCATCTCCGGTCGCATGGGCATGCCGACGGACTGCGTCCAGGCGAGGATGCCGTTCATCCCACGGTGCGCGGTGTCGGTGCGGCTGGCGGCGGTCAGGCCGACCCCGATGGCGAGGGCGGTGACGGCGACCGCGGCCAGGTAGCCGTACTGGCCCAGCCGGTCGGACAGTGGGGGGCGTTGGATCTCACGCGCGGTCCGCGGCCGCCGGAACCGGCGCAGCCGTTGGGCGTTGCTGACGACGCTGACCGAGCTCATCGCCATGGCGGCCGCCGCCAGGATCGGATCCAGCAGCATGCCGTGCCAGGCGTAGAGCGCGCCGGCCGCCACCGGGATCAGCAGCACGTTGTACCCGAACGCCCACGCCAGGCCCTGTTTGATGGTGGTGACGGTGCGCCGGGACAGCGCGATGGCCGCCACCACGCCCCGCAGGTCACCACCCACCAGGGTCACGTCGGAGGCGGCGATCGCCACGTCCGCGCCGGTGCCGATGGCCACACCGACGTCGGCCCGGGCGAGCGCGGGTGAGTCGTTGATGCCGTCGCCGACCATGGCCACCACGTGTCCGTCCGCCTGCAGGTCGGCGATGTGGGCGGCCTTCTCGGCGGGCAGCACGTCGGCGATGACATGTTCGATGTCCACCTCGGCGGCGATCGCCCGGGCGGTGGCGGCGTTGTCGCCGGTCAGCATGGACACCCGCAGGCCGAGCGCCCGCAGTTGCGCCATCGCCTCGCGGGACTCCGGCTTGACCGGGTCAGCGACCGTGATCAGCCCTGCCGGTACGCCATCCACCGCCACGAACACTGGGGTCCGCCCGGCGGCGGCCTGCTCGGCGGCGGGCGCCCGCAGCGCATCCCCGTCGATACCGTTGTCCTTGAGCAGGGCGGGATTTCCGGCGAGCACGTACCGGCCCGCCACGATGGCCTTGATGCCACGTCCCGGCACCGCGACGAACTCCTCAACCGCTGGCACCACCAGCCTCCGCTCGGCGGCGGTCGCAACGATCGCGGCGCCCAGCGGGTGCTCGCTCCCTGCCTCCGCGGCAGCCACCAGGCTCAGCAGATCGGCGTCGCGCCAACCGTTCACCGTGTGCATGCCGACGATCGTCGGCCTGCCGGTGGTGATGGTTCCGGTCTTGTCCAGCACGACGGCGGTCAGTCGACGCGACCGTTCCAGGGCCTCCCCATTGCCGATCAGCACGCCGAGCTCGGCGGCCTTGCCGGTTCCGACCATCACTGCGGTGGGGGTGGCCAGGCCGAGCGCGCACGGGCAGGCGATGATCAGCACGGCGATCGCGGTGCCGATCGCCATCGTCCAATTCTGCTGCGGCGGGCCGAGAATCGCCCAGGCCGCAAACGTGAGGGCGGCGGCCACCAGCACCGCGGGCACGAACCAGGCGGAGACCCGGTCGGCCAGGCGCTGCATCGACGGTTTGGCGCCCTGGGCGTCCTGGACCAGCCGGACGATGTGGGCCAGCGTGGTGTCGTCGCCGACGGCGGTCACGCGGAACAGGAACGACCCGGTCCCGTTGACCGTCGCCCCGATCACCCGCTCACCCGGGTGCTTGTCGACCGGGGCGCTCTCGCCGGTCAGCATGCTCTCGTCCACTGCGGAACCGCCGTCGGTGACGACGCCGTCGACCGGGACCTTCTCGCCGGGCCGCACCCGGACCAGGTCCCCGACGGCCAGCGAGTCCACCGGCACGTCGGTCTCGACGCCGTCGCGGGCTACCCGGGCGGTGCGGGGCGCCAGCCCGACCAGGGCGGTGATGGCCGCCGCGGTGCGGCTCTTCGCTCGTGCCTCCAGCCACCGGCCCAGCAGGATGAGCGCGATGATCACCAGGGACGACTCGAAATAGACGTGCAGCGGCAGCCCGGCGCGCTCGGCGACGCCGGGCCACAAGGTGACGAATGCGCTGTAGGTGTAGGCGACGCCGGTGCCGAGCGCCACCAACGTGTTCATGTTGGTAGCACCGTGTTTCGCGGCGGCCCAGGCGGTGGCGTAGAAGCTGCGGCCGGCCCAGAACTGGATCACGGTGCTGACCACCAGGATGGCGGGCATCAGCCAGTCCATGGCGTCCAGGTTCAGCGGCACGTACATCAGCACCATCAGGCCGAGCCCGGCGGTCAGTGCCACCTGCCACTTCCGGCGGAGGTCACGCAGGACCCGGTCGTCACCGCCGTCACCTTCCTCGCTGCGGCCGTCGTTGCCGCTGCTGCGCCGGGCTTCGGCAGCGCCGACGTCTCCGCCAGACGGCGACGGTGCCGGATGGCCCCCGTCCACCTCCCGTACGGCATCGGTAGTCGAGGTGGCACGTGCCGGGACACGGTCCCGGTGGGTTGCGGTATATCCGGCCCGGGCCACCGCGTCGGTCAGGTCGGCGAGCCCGACGGCGCCCGGGTCGAACCGGACGGTCGCGACCTCGGTGGCCAGGTTCACCTCGGCGGAGCCGACCCCGGGGACCCGGGTCAGCGCCCGCTCCACCCGACGGACGCAGGAGGCGCACGTCATGCCGCCGATGTCCAGCGTGCAGATGTCCGCGGCGCGGGCGGCGGCTTCGGCGGTGACGATCGTCATGGGAACTCCCGGTCAGGTACGGATGGAACTGTCGGAGTAGATGCTTGGCGACCGGCGGCTGGCTCGGACCGGCGAAATCGCCGGGTTCCGGCCGCCCCGGAGCGGGTGGCGCGGCCCCGCAGGGCCGCGCCACCACCGCATGCCGGGTGGGTTCAGTGCGTCGCGATGGCGGTCAGGACGTCGAGTCGGGCGGCCCGGCGGGCGGGTAGCAGTCCGGCGGCGAGTCCCGCCACGACGGCACCGACGATCACGGCGAGCAAGGGGACGGCCGGCACCTGGATCACCGGTGTGCCGCCGGGCGCGAGCGCGGCCAGGGTCGCCGCGCCGAGGCCGAGTCCGAGGCATGCACCGGCCACCGCGGCGACCGCCGCGATCAGCATCGCCTCGGCACGGACCATGGCGCGGAGTTGGGCCCTGGTCATGCCGACGGCGCGGAGCAGTCCGATCTCCCGGGTGCGCTCCACGATCGACAGCGCCAGCGTGTTGGTGATGCCCAGCAGCGCGATCAGCACCGCGAAGCCGAGCAGCACCGTGATCAGTCCGAGCACCTGCTTGATCGCGCCGATCCTGGCGGCTGCGGCCTCGGCTTGATCGAGGATTTCGGCGTTCGGGAAGTCCGCCACCGCGTCTCGGAGCGCCGCGCGCGTCGCGCCCTGGTCGGCGTCGCTTCGCACCGTGACGTAGACCGCGGCATCGACATCCTCGGTGTAGTGCTGTCGGTAGGTGGCCAGCGAGATCAGGTAGCTGGTGGACAGTGCGCGGGCCGAGTCGTCGGAGATCACGCCGGCCACCCGGAGTTGTTGCACGCCGTCCCGGGGGAACGTCATCGTGAGCAGGTCGCCGGTCCGTAGTGCGCGTTCGCGGGCGACCGTCTCGGTGATCACGACCCCGCCACGGTCTAACGAGACGAGTCGGCCGGCGGCCATCCGGATCCGCACGGCCTCGGGAAGGCCGTCCGGGTCGACGGCTGTGAGCGCGCTCGTCATGTCGCCATCCAGCCAGTGGCCGAACCGGATCGCCGTGACCGAGGTGACCTGCGGCAGGGCGGCGGCCAGCGTGGCGACCTCCGGTGACAACCCACCCAGCATCTCGTTCCGGTCGCTCTGGATGACCAGATCGGCGGTGACGGCCTCGGTTCCGGCGGCGCTGATGGCACTGGCGGAGGAGCCCACGACGGACACGAACGCGATCAGGGCCAACCCGAGGCCCAGGGCGCTCGCGGTGGAGGCGGTGCGGCGCGGATTCCGGGTGGTGGCATCGATGGCGAGACGTCCGGGCACACCGAGCCGCTGTAACGGTTTACCGGCCACCCTGGCCAGCCCGGGCGCCAGCACCGGAGCCAACAATCCGAGCGACACCAGCAGGAGCAACGCCCCCAACCCGACCCCGGCCACGTCCCGCACCGTCGCCGCGGCGGACAGCCCCAGCACCGCCAGGCACATCAGCACCCAGCCGGTGATGGCGCGGCCGCGGCGCACTCTCGAGGGCGCCGGATCGGCGGCACGCATGGCGGTGACCGGAGCGATCCGCGCGGCCCGCCGGGCCGGGCCGAGCGCCGCCAGCACCGTCACCGCCGTGCCGGACAGCAACGACAGCAGCAGCGTCGCCGCGGTGATCGTCAACGGTCCGTCGGGCATCGCCAGACCCGCGTCCCCCGCGAGATCCCGCAACGCGTAGGCACCTGCAATGCCGAGCCCGGTTCCGGCAACCGCGCCCGCCGCTCCGACGAGCAGCGCCTCGGCCAGCACCATCGCGAGCACCTGGCGGCCGGTGGCCCCGGCGGCGCGCAGCAGCGCCAGTTCCCCGGCACGCTGGCTGAGCAGCATGCCGAAGGTGTTGGCGATCAGGAATCCGCCGACCACCAGGCCGGCAACGGCCAGGGTCAGCAGCACGATCCGCAGGTACTCGATGCTCTGCTGGGCGGCATCGGCGCTGGCGGCCGCGACGTCCTGTGCGCTGGTGACGCCGTAGCCGGCGCCCAGCATGCGAGCCAGCCTGGCGCGCAGGTCGGTGACATCGGTGGCGTCGTCGGCGATCACGTCGATCGAGCTGACCGTGGTGCCCAGGCCCGCGAGGATCTGGGCCGTGGGCAGGTCGACCAGCGCGACGGCGGTGTTGGCCAGCCCGTCACCGTCACCGATCCGGGTCAGGCCGACGACGTGCAGCCGCCGGCTGGCGGTGGCCGAAACGGTGACGGTGTCCCCGATCGTGACGTGGTTCGCCCCGGCGGTGGCGAGGTCGAGCACCACCTCGCCGGGTCCGTGCGGCGCGTGGCCGGATTCGAGCCGGTAGGCGGTGAACGGGGCGTCGGCCCAGGAGCCGAGCAGGGCGGGTCCGGGCGGTTCGGTGGCGGCGGCGAGCTGCAGGTGGGCGGCAGCGGTGACGGCGGGCCGGATGCGTGCGACTCCGGGGACGGCGGCCACCCGGGCGGCGAAATCGTGCGGTAGTGGGTCGCGCTGCACCTGGACGCCCATGGCGGTGTCGAAGGCGGCGGCCGTGCGGACGGTGAGGTCGACTCCGGCTGCGGCGGCGCGGAACTGGGTGTCCAGCAGCCGGGTCGAGGTGTCGGTGAGCGCGAGGCTGCCGGCGACGAAGGCGACGCCGAGGGCGACGGCCACCATGGTCAGTGCCATGCGGGCGCGGTGGGCCAGTGCGGTGGTCAGGGCCAGGTGCCACATGGCGGTCACGCCCTCTTCGACGGATCGAGCCGGGCCATGCGGGCCAGGACGGATTCCGGTGTCGGGTCGCTCAACTCGTCGACGATGCGGCCGTCGGCGAGGAAGACCACCCGGTCGGCGTGCGCGGCGGCAGCCGGGTCGTGGGTGACCATGACGACGGTCTGGCCAAGGCTCCGGGTGGCGTCGCGAAGGAAGGCAAGCACCGCGGCGCCGGCGCGGGAGTCGAGGTTGCCGGTGGGCTCGTCGGCAAAGACGAGTTCCGGACGGGCGATCAGCGCGCGCCCGACGGCGACCCGCTGCTGCTGCCCGCCGGAGAGCTCCTTCGGCCGGTGGGTGAGCCGGTCGCGCAGGCCGAGCATGCCGACCAGATCGTCCATCCAGGACGGGTCGGGGCGCCGGCCGGCCAGCCGCAGCGGCAGCGCGATGTTCTCGGCGGCAGTCAGCGAGGCGATCAGGTTGAAGGACTGGAACACGAAGCCGAGGCGTTCACGCCGCAGCAGCGTGCGGTCCCGTTCGGACAGCGTGGTGAGGTCGGTGTCGCCGAGGCAGATACGGCCGGAGTCGACGGTGTCCAGTCCGGCCAGGGCGTGCACCAGCGTGGACTTGCCGGATCCGGACGGGCCCATCACGGCGGTGAAGCGGCCGGCCAGGATGGCGACGGATGCGTGGTCGAGGGCGCGCACCGCGGTCTCGCCGCGGCCGTAGGTCTTGACGGCGTCGATGGCGCGGGCGGCGATCCTGGCGGTTTCGGTGGGGGCACTCGGGGGTTCGAGGGTGATGGCGGTGCTCATCTCAGGCTCCTGTGGGTGCGGAGAGGGGGTGGACGCCGCCTTGTGAGTCCGACGTGGCGCTATGGCGCCATCTCGGGCTCACAAGGCGGGAGGGGCAGGGGATCAGCCGGCCCGGCGGAAGCGGAGCCGGCGGGCGCGGGCCGGCCGGACGGTGCGGCGCGCGCCGGCCAGACGCAGCAGGTCATCGCGGTGTGCGCGGGCCAGGTTCTCGGTGACGACATACATGGCGGTGATTCCTTTCGGGTGGATAGGGACGTATGCCGGGTCGCGATCAGGGGATGAGGGTGTAGCCGGCCTCCTCGACGGCGGCGGCGATATCGGCCCGGTCGACGGGGCAGGAGGTGGTGACGGTGACGGTGCCGGTGGGCAGGTCGACGGTCACCGAGTCGACGCCGGGGACCGCGGAGATCTCCTCGGTGACGGCCCGCTGGCAGTGGCCGCAGGTCATGCCGCTGACGGTGAACGATGTCGGGCCCAGGAAGGTGCGGGGCGTGTGGGACAGCATGGGAACTCCTTCGGAAGTGGGTGCTGGATCGGTCGTGATCAGAATCGGTGCGGTGAGGGGGCATCTCACCGGGAAAATCGCCGGGATCTGGCAGGGCGCGGGTTCAGTGACCGTGCCCGTGGCCCGTGCCGTGCCCGACGCCATGGCCATGGCCGTGCCCGGAGGTTCCGTCACCATCCGAGGGCCTGCCGCCGGGAACCGCGAGCGCGGTGAGCAGGAACAGCACGGCCAGCAGCCCCGCCGCCGCCAGGAACGCCTGCCCGTAGCCGTCGATGAGTCCGCTACGGGTTGCCAGGTCACCAGCGACGGCGGTCAGTCCGGCCACACCGAGCGCGGCGCCCACTTCGTGGCCGGTCATCATCAATCCGGACGCCAGGCCGGAACTGTCGGCCGGAACATCACCCATGGCGGCCACCGCGATGGCGACGAACATCGGGCCGACACCGGCGCCGACCAGCAGGAGCCCGGGAAGCAGATCGGCCAGGTACGACGTTCCGCCGGCGCGTGCGGCCAGCAGCAGCACGCCCGCGGCCATCACCACCAGACCGCCCAGGATCAGGGTGCGGGCACCCAGCCGGCCGATCACCTTGGAGGCCACGGCCGCAGCCAGGGTGATCGCCGCGGCCAGCGGCAGGAACTCCAGGCCGGTCACGATCGGCGAGGCTCCGGTCACGGCCTGCAGGTACAGGCTGGTCAGGAAGATCGCACCGACCACGACCCCGGTCACGCCGGCCATCACGGCGGACGCCGAGACCAGCGAGCGCATCCGCCAGGTCGCCGGCGGGACGAGCGGGTTCGCGGCGCGACGCTCCATCACGGCGAACGCGGCCAGCAGCGCGGCGGCGACAGCCAGCGCGATCCAGGTGCGTGCGCCGGCCCAGCCGGCCGATCGCGTGGACTCGATGCCGAACACCAGCGTCAGCAGCCCCCCAACCAGGGTCAGCGCACCGGGGACGTCGAGCAGCCGCACCGCAGTCCGCCGGGCTGAATCGCGGACGACGTTGCGCAGGGTGCCGGCGATGACGGCAACGCCGATCGGCACGTTCACCAGGAAGACCGCGCGCCAGCCGAGCGCGCTGGTCAGTGCGCCACCGAACAGCACACCCGCGGCGATGCCCAGGCTGCCGATGGTTCCCCAGACGGCCAGCGCCGTCTGCCGCTGCCGGCCGGCGTAGGCGGTCATCACGATGGACAGCGCCGCCGGGGTGAGCAGCGCGGCGCCGGATCCCTGCGCGGCGCGGGCGACGATGAGCATCCATGGTGCTTGCGCCAGGGCGCTGGCCAGCGACGCGGCGGTGAACAGCACGACGCCGGTCAGGAAGGCGCCGCGCCGGCTGAACAGGTCGGCGATGCGTCCGCCGAGCAGCAGCAATCCACCGGACAGCAGCACGTAGGCGGAGATCGCCCACTGGTAGTCGGAGGCGGACAGGTGCAGGTCGGGCCCGATGGATGGCAGCGCGACGTTCACCACGCTGACGTCCAGGATGACCATCACCTGGGCGGCGATCATCAGGGCGAACACGGTCCAGGGCCGACGGCCGGTGCCGTCAGGTGCCGCTGCCCGGTCGGCGGCGGGCGGGTGGTGGCCGTGCGCGGCGACGGCCGGCGCGTCGGCATGGTGCGAGGTCATGGCTCCTCCAACGGGTGATGTGGATCTGTCGGGATCACCGTCACCGCCACCGGGCACCGATCACACCGGCGAAATCACCGGGATCGCCGATGTCGCCGGACCATCCCCGCGGGTACGGTTCCGGGATGCTGGCCGGACGCGAGACCGAGCGGGCGGCGATCGCCGCGCTGATCGACGCCGCACGCGCCGGGGCCGGCGGCACGCTGGTCGTCCGCGGCATCGCCGGCTCGGGCAAGTCGACCCTGTTGGCTGCCGCCGTCGACGCGGCTGCGGCGGAGGACCTGAACGTGCTGCGCACCTCAGGCGTGGAGTCCGAGTCCCCGCTGGCGTTCGCCGCCCTGCAGCGGCTGCTGTGGCCGCTCCGCGGTGGGATCGACGAGTTGCCCGGACCGCAGCAGGCGGCATTGCGCGCGGCCTTCGGCGAGGCCCAGGGCCAGGGCGACCGGTTCCTGGTGTTCCTCGCCACGCTGAGCCTGCTCGCCGACGCCGCGGAACGATCCCCGCTGCTAGTGGTGGCCGACGACGCGCACTGGCTCGACGAGGCATCGTCGGCGGCACTGTTGTTCGTCGCGCGACGGCTGCAGGCTGAGCCGATCGCACTGCTGTTCGCCGCCCGGGACGCCAGCCAGCGCCGATTCGAGGCGGAGGGGCTGCCCGACCTGCACCTGGGCGCGATCACCGGGCAGGCCGCCGATGCGGTGCTGGGCCGTCACTTGGGCGGTGACGTCGATCCCGGAGTGCGGGACCATCTGGTGGCGGCAACCGGGGGAAATCCGTTGGCACTGACCGAACTCGCCGGCGCGCTCACCGCCGATCAGCTGGCCGGACGGGCGCCGTTGCCGGTGCCGCTGCCGCTCACCGGCGGGGTGGAGCATGCGTTCCTGGACCGCTACCGGCGGCTGTCAGACCCGGCGCAGCGCTTCCTGCTGGTGGCCGCGGCCGACGACACCGCCCGGCTGACGGTGGTGGGCGCGGCCGCGGAGAACCTGAACATCGACGAGGCGGCGGTCGACGAGGTGGAACGGGCGGGCCTGCTGCGCATCGACGGCAACACGATCGTCCTGCACCACCCACTGGTCCGCTCGGCCGTCTACCGGGCGGCGACCAGCACGCAGCGCCGCTCCGCTCACCGTGCGCTGTCCGACGCGCTGACCGGTGACCTGGACCGTAGGGCCTGGCACCTGGCTGCGGCCGCCGACCGGCCCGACGAGGATGTCGTGGCGGCGCTGGACGGGGTCGCCGAGCGGGCAGCCGCCCGGGGTGGGCACGAGGCGGCCTCCGCGGCGTGGGCCAGGGCGGCGGAATTGACCGCCGGTGGGCAGGACCGCGGACGTCGGCTGTATCTGGCGGCATCGTCGGCGTGGATGGGTGCGCACCCGTCGCGGGCGGTGGCCCTGGCGGGCGGCGCCTCGGCCCAGCTGACCGAGCCGTTGCTGCGGGCCCAACTGCTGACCCTGCAGGGGCAGATCGAGTGGAACACCCGCTCGCTGAACGACGGCTACGACCTGATCCTGCAGGCCGCGCTGGCCGCCGCAGAGGCGGACCGGGCGATGGCACAGCAACTGGCGATGCTGGCGGCCGCGCTTGCCGCGTTCGGAGCGCGCTCCACCCGCGTCGTCGACGTCACCGCCCTGGTCCCTCCACCGCAGCCGGACGCCACTCCCCATGTGCGAGCGGCGTTCTCGTTGCTGCACGGTTTTCTGGCGGTCGCCAGACAGGACTATGCCGCTGCGTCCGAATCCTTCGGCAGCGCGTTCGCCCTCACCGACGACGATCCGCCGGAAGATCACGTGCTGCAACCGAATCTGGGTATCGCCAGCATGCTCATCGACGACGACGTGCGCAATCTTCGGCTGCACGAACAGCAGCTGACCCTCGCCCGGCGGGCCGGTGCCCTCAGCATGGCCGAACACGCGCTCACCCGCGGATTCTGGCCGCAGTTGGTGACCGGGTCGTGGTCGAAGGCCGCGGCCGCGGCGGCGGAGGGGCTGCCGCTGGCGGCGAGTACTGGTCACCCCGGGTTGACCGCACTGCCGACGGCGCAACTGGCCGTGGTGGCGGCGCTGCGCGGCGACGATGCGGCGGCCGGGCAGCGGCTGGACGAGGTCGCCGCGATCCGTGCCGCCCATCCGGTGGGGATCACGGACGGCATCGTGGTCGATGCCTCACACTGGGCGCGCGGCCTGCTGGCCGTGCGGCAGCCGACCTCGGCGGTGCACCACCTGGACCAGATCGAGGCTCCATCGGCGCGCCGGATGGCCGCGCTGCACCTGTTCGACGCCGCCGTTCGCGCGGACCGCCCAGATGTCGCCCGCAGCTGGCTGACAGAAGTCGAAGCATTTGCCGAGGCCACCGGCATCGCCTCCGCGATGGCCGCCGCCGCGCACGGCCGGGCGCTGCTGGCGGCCGGGAACGATGCCGAGCAATACTTCCAGGCTTCGCTGGAGGCGCACGCGCGCTCGACCCGGTTGCCCGATCGCGCCCACACCGAACTGGCCTACGGCGAATGGCTGCGCCGGGCGCGCCGCCGGGTCGATGCGCGCGAACACCTGCGGGCCGCGCTGGTGCTGTTCGACGACCTCGACGCCACGCCCTGGGCGGAGCGCGCCGCGGCCGAACTGCGGGCGTCCGGCGAGACCGCCCGTCGCCGTGATGTCTCCACCGCCACCGAGCTGACCGCGCAGGAGCGGCAGGTCGCCGGACTGGTGCGACAGGGCCTGTCCAACAAGGACGTTGCCGCGCAGCTGTTCGTCAGCCCACGCACCGTCGACTTCCACCTGCGCAACGTGTTCAGCAAGCTGCAGGTGAGCTCCCGGGCCGAACTGATGGCGCTGACCCTGGCCCTCTGACGGCCTCGCGGTCCGCCCGCGATCCTGGCGATTCTCCCGGTGAGAGCCCGGCATTCGGCGCCCTAGCGTCGTCGTCGACCCCATCACCGCCGAGGAGCCCGCCATGACCTTCACCGCCCAGCGCGCCAGCCACACCGATACGGCAGCCGAACCCACCCGCACCCGTATCACGGCGGCGCTGGCCCGCCGCTGGCCGACCGCCGTCGCCATCGTCGCGGCTGCGGCCAGCCTCGCCGCCGTCTCGCCGCTGCCGGAGCGGTGGCAGGGCTGGATCGGCGCGTGGGGCTTGCTCGCCGCCGCAGTGATCTACCTGAGCTGGGGCACGGCCCGCAGCGAGCTGACCGACCGGCGCTGGCGCACCGCGCAGACGGTTGCGGTGCTCGCCTTCGGCGCGGTCGCGATCGCCGCGGTGGTCTGCGCGCCGGCCGTCGGCCGATGCGTGCTCGCCGCCGGATGGCTGGCGCACGCCGGTTGGGACCTGGCGCACCACCGCGCCGGACGCGTGGTCCCCCGCTGGTACGCCGAGGCCTGCCTGGTCTGCGACCTGGCCATGGCCACCGCCCTGCTCGTCCCCGCAGCCTTCTGATCCGCGCCGTCCTCTTTTTCGGCCAGCAGTCTTGCCGTCCCGGTTTCACTCTCAATTCACCCAGGAGCAATCATGTCCACGTCCAGTTCCATGTCCCGTTTCGACGTTCTCGACGCGATCGTCATCGGGGCCGGCCAGGCCGGCCTGGCCGTCGGCCACCACCTGGCCCGGCGCCGCGCCTCGCACCTGCTATTGGACGGCGCCCCTCGGATCGGCCACTCGTGGAGCAGCCGGTGGGATTCGCTACGACTGTTCAGCCCCGCCCAGTACGACTCGCTGCCCGGCATGCCGTTCCCGGCCCCGGTCGACACGCACCCGAGCAAGGACGAGGTGGCCGATTACCTGGCCGCCTATGCCCGGCACTTCGACCTTCCGGTCCGGCTGAACAGCCCGGTGCTCCGGCTGCACCGCGACACCGAGGGCCAATTCGCCGTTACGATCCCGTCCGATACCCTCCGCGCCCGATCGGTGGTGGTGGCCACCGGCCCGTTCCAGACACCGCGAATCCCCACGCTCGCAGCCGATCTACCGCCCGAGGTAGCGCACCTGCATAGCGCCGACTACCGGAATCCCGGCCAGCTGCCGGGCGGCGCCAGGGTGCTGGTGGTGGGCGCGGCGAACTCGGGGCTGCAGATCGCCGCCGAACTGGCCGGCCGCTGCGCGGTGACGGTGGCCGCCGGGTCCAGGCCGCCGGAGTTGCCGCAGCGCGTCGCTGGACAGGACCTGTTCTTCTGGCTGAGCAAGGCTCGGTTCTTCACCGTGCCCGTCACCTCCCGCATCGCCCGGCGGCTGCGTCGTCGGGGCGACATCGTGATCGGTACCCGCAGCCGGGATCTGCGACGCCGCGGGGTCGCATTCCGGCCTCGCCTCACGGGGTTCGCCGGCCGGACCGCGACGTTCGCGGACGGCAGCAGCGCCGATGTCGACGCGGTGGTCTGGGCGACCGGGTATCGATCGGACTACCCCTGGCTGCACATCCCCGGCACGGTCGTCGACGGCGAGGTCCGCCACGAAGGCGGCGTCACCGACATTCCGGGTCTGTACTTCGTGGGGCTGCCGTGGCAGTCCTGTCGTGGCTCGGCGCTGCTGGGCTTCGTCGGTGCGGACGCCGACCGGATCGCAGAGCAAGCGTGTGCGCGAGCGACGTTGTTCACCAGCATGTCTCGAACCGAACCAGCGACGACCGGATAACGCGGATACGCCGATGAACAACGGCCCGCCCGGCGGGCCGGTCCGGCCGGAGGTGTCGTGCATGACAGTGTCGATCGTGGTCCGGGTGCTGGCCACGATGCCCTCGATCGATGCGCACGGCTTGCAGAACCGGCCCCGAACCCGCCCAAGAAGCGCCCCAGAAGCGCGGACCACCGGCATCGACCCTTCGACAACGCGAGCGCCATCGAGCATCATTGCCGGAACGGCCGCCCCTCCGACGGGCGCAGGAGCGGCGGCAGCATGCCCGATGCTGCCCATGATGGCGGTGATGATCGATGGAACTCCGGCAGTTGCGCTACTTCATCACGCTGGCGGAGGAGTTGCACTTCGGGCGGGCCGCGGCGCGCGAGCACATCGTGCAGTCGGCGTTGAGCCAGCACATCCGGCGGCTCGAGCGGGAACTCGGGGTGACCCTGGTGGAGCGCAACACCCACTACGTGCGGCTGACCCGCGCCGGCGAGGTGTTGATGAGTGAGGCGCGAACCGTCCTGCACGACGTGGAGCGCACGGTGATCGCCACCCGGGAGGCCAGCGCCGACACCGAGGTGCTGCGAGTGGCCGTGGGCGATGCCAGCTTCGATTCGATGCCGCAGGTGTTGCGCAGCCTGCAGTACAACCACCCGAACCTGGTGGTGCACCGCATGGAGGCGCCGGTGCCGGCGCAATATCGCATGCTGGCCGAGGGCACCCTCGACGTCGGGATCGGCAGGGCGTCCCATGCCCCGGCAGGGATCGCGACCGAACTCATTCGGCTGGACCCGTTGGGTGTGCTGATGGGCGCCACGCTGGACGTTCCGGGTAGCGCGGAGGTCCCGCTCCGGGCGCTCGCGGATATCCCGATCGTGCTGCCGGAGGACGCACAGGCGCCGGAGTTCAACGAATTCATCCTCGAGCTGTGCTCGACGGCCGGGTTCCGGCCGTCCCGGTTCAACGGCAGCGCCCAGAGCGCCCGCGCGGCCGCC
>JBIQML010000015.1:0-8018 GCA_044463405.1 Nakamurella lactea
TTGGAAAGCGGGTTGGGTTAACCGCCCTCGGGGGTTCGAATCCCCCATCCTCCGCCATCAGTGATGAAGCCCGGCCCGTCCGTATCCATCCGCGACGACAGACTCCACGTGATCAGCACACCGACTGTCGTCCCTGTGGGGAGCGGTGCTGGCGTCATGCGCCGACCACGGGGAGATGCAGCCCGCCCCACGACGGATCCGACAGGCCCCACTGTCGGGCAGCGCTCCCGATGACGGGACGTCCCTTGCCGTTCGATCATCGTTTCGTTCGAAAATAATCTGCCATGGTCTTGCTTCAGCATGGCTATCTCACTATGGTTAGAACACCAGTCGCATTTGATCGCACACGGACGAGGAGGTGGGCGAGCATGGCAACGGACCACGGCGGTGACGGGGACTCCGGGCACTCCACCTCAGCGAGCTCGGGCTTCAACGGGCGAACCCGGTCGGCGTGGGCCTGTCACGCGGCCGCGGACCCGGGTGCCGGGACAGTGGCTGCGTTGGACGCGACGGATCCGGCGGGCATGCCGGGTGAGGATTTGATCGATGCGATCGTGGCCTGTGAGCGGGCCATCTCCCACCTGCAGGCCAGGCAGGCGGCGTTGACGGCGGCGTTCGCCCGGCCGGGTGTGGCCGGGGACCTGACCGGCCTGACCGACAACCTGACCCGCCGCACCGGCGCCGCCCGCGGCGCCGACGGGCGGATCGATCCGGACCTGCTGGCCGCGCACCAGCAGGACTACGCCCGTTCCCTGGCGTCGGCCGAGATCGCGGCCGCGTTGCACATCCCACACCGCACCGCCTCCGGCCGGGTCAGGGCCGCGACCGAACTGGTCCATCAGTTGCCGGCCACCTGGGCCGCGCTGGACGGCGGGCGCATCGATCAGCGCCGCGCTTGCCTGATCGCCGACGGAACCCGTTGCCTGCCTGGCGATCTGCGGTCCGCGGCGGAGGAGGTGATCGTGCCACTGGCTCGTGACCGCATCTCCAGCCACGTCAAGGAATTGCTGGAGCGGGCGGTGATCGCCGCCGACCCGGACGCCGCCGCCCGCAGGGAGACCCATGCCCGCGCTCACCGGCACGTGCGTCACCGGCCCGGTGAGAACGGCACCGGGGACGTGCACGCTCACCTACGCGCCGAAGACGCAGTCACCCTGTACACCCTGCTCGACCTCTTGGCCCAAGCCACCACCGGCGTGCCCGGCGAGGACGGGCAGGCCCGCGACATCGACGCGCGCCGCGCCGACGCGCTGAGCGACATCGCCGCCGAACTCCTGGCGACCGGCCGCATCGACCTGACCAGCTATGGAAAGTCCAGCCCCACGGGCAGCACCAGCCCGAGGCCCCTGGTGCATCCGGCGACACCCCAAGGACCACCGACGATCCGGATTTGGCGACCGTCACCGGTAGTGCCGACGGGAACGAGGACGATGACGCGGCCGACCCCGCGGCCGACCACGCGGCCGACCACGGCGATCCCACCGCCGCCTCCGGAGACGGCGCCACCCCCGGCCCGCAACCGGTGTGGCGCGGGCTGTCCCGACATGGGCGGCGCCCGCACCTGACCGTCACCATCGGCATGTCCACCCTGGCCGGGCTGGACCGGCTACCCGGGCACCTGGCCGGGCATGGTGCCATCACCGCAGAACTGGCCACCACCATCGCGGGCGCCTACCAAACGCTCGCCCTTGCCGGCATCGACGGCGACACCGGCACCGCGCGCGCCGTATCGGCCACCGTGTACCGCCCGCGCCAGTCGCTGGCCGATCGAGTCGCAACGCTGGCCACGCACTGCCGCTTCCCGTCCTGCCGGCAACCAGGCTGGCGCACCGACCACGACCACCGCGTCCCGTTCGACCAGCAGAATCCCCACTCCGGCGGGCTCACCACGCTGTGGGACTGCGACCCCGAATGCCGCCGCCACCACCTGTTCAAGACCCACGCCCAATGGGTCGCCGAAGGCCGAGAAGACCGCAGCATCGACTGGACCAGCCCGACCGGGCACCACTACACGACCCGCCCCACCGAATATCGCCTGCCCGGCGAGGACACCGACCACGGTATCGGAGAGTTGATCCTGCCGGCGACCTGGCCGCCGCCGAAGCCCGAACCACCACCCACCGATCCCAACACCGACGGGGGCACCGGCACCGATGATCCGGACGCAGCGCCGGCCGATACCGTCGCGCCGCCCTCCCCGGAGATGCGTCGCTACCTGGACCAGATGCGCAGACACGACCAGCACATCGCCCAGCTGCGCGCGGTCGCCGCCCGCGCCCGCCGCATCCTGTCCGGGTACCGCGCCCCCACCCCCGAACAGCTCGCTGCCGCCCGCAGCAGACCCGGCGGGCTCGGCACCACCCGCCCCGCGACCGGCGGTCCACCCGGAGCAACCGGGCCCGGCCGCATGGAGGATCGGCTCCCGACTCGGCAACGCCGCCTCTCAAGACGCGAGCACGCCGACAACGCCGCCGTCGACCGCGCCATGCGCCGCGCCGCGGGGCTACCGGACCCCGACGACGAACCGCCGCCGTTCTGACCCACCGGTGGCCCCGGCGCCCCGCCGGGTTCAACCCTCCCGGCGCACCTGGTCGACCGGCACGTCCTCGCGCAGCCCGCGCCACGCGGGTTGCCGGAGCCGACCGTCCCGGGTGATCTCCGAGTAGCTGACCTCGCCGACCAGCGACGGCGTCACCCACACCACGTCCCGGGCGTCGGGCCCGGGAACGGAATCCGCGACCGGGGAGGTTTTGCGCCGCAGCGGCTTCAGGCGCTCCAGCAGCCTGTCCAGCATCGCATCCGTGAACCCGGTGCCGACCCGGCCGGCATACACCAGCGGCGCATCACCGTCCCGGGAACGCCCACCGTCGGCAGCCCCGTCACCGCCCGGCAGCGCCAGCAGCAGGGATCCGATGCCACCCTCCCTGCGGCCCCTGCCCGGTCGCCAGCCGACCACCACCACGTCCTGGGTGGCCCACAGCTTGACCTTGATCCACGCGCCGGAGCGGCGGCCCGGCTGGTAGGTGGAATCGGCCCGCTTGGCCACGATCCCCTCCAGGTTCCGCCGACGGCTCTTTGCCAGCGCGTCTGCCGGGGAGCCGGTCAGCCGCTCCGGCACCTCGCAGTGCTCGGTGTCGATGTGCAGCGCCTCGAGCAGTCGGCGGCGATCGTCGTAGCTCTTGCGCAGCAACGAGACCCCGTCCACGTACAGCAGGTCGAACACGTAGTAGCGCGCCGGGACCTCGGCCGCGGCGGCGCGCACGTCCCGCGGCCTGGTCACGCCCATGCGGCGCTGCAGCCGCTCGAAGCTCGGCGCCCCGTTGTCGGCGAGCGCCACGATCTCCCCGTCCAGCACGACGGCATGCTCGGCGAGCTCGTCGGCCAGCTCGGACAGTTCGGGATAGCTGGCGGTGACGTCGTTCCCGGCGCGGCTGTGCACGCGCAACCGTCCGTGGTCCACCTCCGCGATCGCCCTGATGCCGTCCCACTTGCCTTCCAACCGCCAGTCGCCGTCGCCGAGCCGGTCGATCTCGCCGGGCGTGGCCAGCATGGGCGCCAGGTCCCGCGGCAGCGCCGCCCGACCCGGTCTGGGCAGTTCCCGCGACGGCTCGCCGGAATCTGGTGCCTCGTCGACGCCGGACTGGTCCTTCATCCGGTGCATCAGCCAGTTGCTGCCGTCGGTGCGCACCAGCACGTACCGGCCCTGCGCGCGACGACCGTGCAGCACCACGATCACCTCGTCGTCCCGCCACTTCTCGGTGCGGTAGTAGCCGGCGTCCCAGATGGTCACCTCGCCGCCGCCGTACTCGCCCTTGGGGATCGATCCGGAGAAGCCGGCGTACTCCAGCGGGTGGTCCTCGGTCTGCACGGCGAGCCGGTTCTGCTTGGTGTCGGTCGGCAATCCCTTGGGCACCGCCCAGGACACCAGCACCCCGTCCCGCTCCAGCCTGAAGTCCCAGTGCAGCCGGCGGGCGTGGTGCTCCTGGATGACGAAGGTGTCATCGTCGCCGTGCGGCAGCGGCGCGTCCTGGCCGGGCACCGGTTCGGGGGTGCGGTCGGCCGAGCGCTTGGACCGGTAGGTGTGCAACCGATCCCGGCCCTTGCCGCCATCGGAACCGGCATCGTCCCGCCCGGTCCGGCCGCCGGAGTCGGGCGGGGCATCGGCCGTGTCGTCCGGTGCGCCGCCCGATCGACCATCCAGCGCCAGGCTCACCCCGGCGCCGCCGGCCGCGTCCCGCACCGCGCGCAGCGCCTCCCGTGCCGCCTTCCGCCGCGACGTCGCCGCCCGCGCACCACCGGAGGATCGTCCCAGATCCGCCATCGGATCCCCGATGTCGTCGATCCGGTCGAGCACCTGCCGGTAGTCCAGCTGTGCCAGGCTCGGATCCTCCAACTCCTCCCAGGTCCGCGGCGCCGCGACCATGGCGCGGTCCCGGCCGCGCAGCGAGTAGGGCGCCACCGTCGTCTTGGACCCGTTGTTCTGGCTCCAGTCGATCAGGATCCGTCCCGAGCGCAGCGACTTGCTCATCCGGGAGACCACCAGGTCCGGCATCGAGCGCTCCACGTTCCGCGCCAGCCGGTGCGCCCAGTCGGACGCCTCGTCAGAGGTCATGCTCCCGTTCAGGCCCAGGTACAGGTGCAACCCCTTGGACCCGCTGGTCACCGGGACCAACCCGGATCCGTGGCGCCCCAACGTATCCCGAACGGTGCGGGCGACCATGGCGCAGTCCGCCAGCGTGGTGCCCGGGCCGGGATCGAGGTCGAACACCAGCCGGTCCGGATTCTCCGGGCGCCCCCGAGACGAGTAGAACCACTGCGGCACATGCAGTTCCAGCGCCGCCAGCTGGGCCAGCCAGACCAGCGACGCCACCGACTCCACCAGCGGGTAGTCGACGTCCCGATCGCTGTGCCGCTGCGTGCGCCGCCTCACCCAGCTCGGCACGCCCTTGCCCAGGTTCTTCTCGAAGAACGGTTGCGCCGCCACACCGTCCGGCCACCGCTTCCGCGTGACCGGCCGGTCCACCAGATGCGGGATCATCACCGCGCTCGCCGCGGCGTAGTAGGCGATCACATCCGCCTTGGCGAGTCCGACCGCCGGGTACAGGACCTTGTCCAGGTTGGTCAGCGCGATCCGGTGACCGTCCAGGTGCACCGTCGCGCCCGAAGCGCCCGCCTTACCCGAGGCCATCGCCGTCACCTCCCGCCCGCAGCGATCGGTACAAAACCGATCATTCCTGCATACCTACTAATCCGGGCGCGCTTGTCGTACCAGTGGTCCATCATGGTCACATGCGCTCCCTGTGGAACGGTTCCCTGAGCTTCGGATTGGTCACCATTCCGGTCAAGCTCTACAGCGCGACCGAGGATCACGACGTGTCCTTTCACCAGGTGCACGCCGCGGACGGCGGCCGCATCCGGTACCAGCGGGTCTGCGAGATCTGCGGCAACGTGGTCGAGTATCGGGACATCGCCAAGGCCTACGAGGACGCCGACGGCCGGTCGGTGATCCTGACCGACGAGGACTTCGCCTCGCTGCCGGCCGACCGGTCGCGGGAGATCTCCGTGCAGGAATTCGTGCCGGCCGAGCAGATCGACCCGCTGCTGTTCGACCGCGCCTACTACCTGGAACCGGCCGCCGCGGCGTCCAAGGCGTACGTGCTGCTGCGCCGGACCCTGGAGAACACCGACAGGGTGGCCGTGGTGCGCTTCGCCCTGCGGCAGCGCACCCAGCTCGGCGCGCTGCGGGTGCACGGCGACATGATGGCCGTGCAGACGCTGCGCTGGCCGGACGAGATCCGCGCCTTCGAGGTCCCCGATCCGGTCGCCGAGGCCACCGTCACCGACCGGGAGTTGCAGATGGCCGCCACCCTGGTCGACTCCTACGCCACCGACTTCTCTCCCGGCGAGTTCACCGACGAGTACCAGGTGCAGCTGCGGGAGCTCATCGACGCCAAGCTGGAGGGCGGCGAGGCCTACACCCCCGAGGAACCCGCCTCCGAGGGGGAGGACGCGGAGGTGGTGGACCTGCTGGCGGCGCTGGAGCGCAGCGTCGCCCGCCGCGGCGGCGACGGCAAGGCGTCCGGAGGGCGCACGGCGGGCCGCAAGTCCGGCGGCGCATCGAGCAGCAAGGCCGGCAAGGCGCGCGGCGGTGACGGGAAATCCGACGGCCGCGCGACCCGGACCAGCCGCTCGAGCACATCGAAGGGGTCCACGACCGGCACGAAGTCGGGCAGCAGGTCGAAAGCGGGCTCGGACACCGGCACGGACGCTCAGGCCAAGACCCGGGCCCGCAAGCGCGCCTGATCAGGCCCGACGCCCGCGAATCCCGTCACCGCCGGCGGCGTATGCGGAGTTTGCGCCCCCGCCGGGCGGGATACTCCCCCGCCGACCGCCGCGTCTCCATGCGGCCCACCGACCAAGGAGATCACCATGCACTGGCTCGGACTGATCATCTGCCTGCTCATCATCGGCCTGATCGCCGGCGCGATTGCCCGGCTGCTGGTACCCGGCAAACAGGACATGTCCATCGGCGCGACCATCGTGCTCGGCGTGATCGGCTCGTTCGTGGGCGGCTTGCTGGGTTACCTGATCTTCGGCAAGGACTCCCAGGACGGCTTCTTCCAGACCTCCGGAATCATCGGTTCGATCATCGGAGCGGTGATCGTGCTGCTGATCGTCGGATGGTGGGGACGCCGGCGCTCCGGTGCGCGGCTGTAACGCTCAGCCCTGCAGGTACTCGTCGGCCGTGCTGGGGTCGGAGAAGATTCGCAGCACGGCGTCCAGCCCCGTCACCTGCACCGCACGCAGCACGGCGTGGTGGGTGGCCACGATGGCCAGCCGCCCGTCCGATTCGCCCGCCCGGCGTGCCGCGTCCACCAGAACTGACAGCCCCGCCGAGCCGAGAAACTCCACCTGACGCATGTCCAGCCGCACCGACGACGCGCTGGACTGAGCCCGCTTGACGGCCTCGCCCAGGGTCGGCGCCGTCAGCAGGTCGACCGCCCCGGCGACCTCGACGGCCACCACTCCGTCGGTAGCGTCACCGACCGTCACGTCAAATCCCGACGGCTGCCCGGCCGCCTGTCCGGGCTCAGCGGCGTCACTCATCTGCACTCCTTAGCGGTCACAGCATGCACCACCGACTTACCGTAGTGGATGGCTGCGGTTCTCGTCGTCCCGTCACCTGCTGTCGCCGGGCTGCTGGGCATCGGCCAGCTGCCGGCGTAGCTGCTCCAGGGTACGGGCCAGCAGCCGGGAGACGTGCATCTGTGAGAGCCCGACACGTTCGGCGATCTGGGTCTGGGTGAGGTGCTCGAAGAACCGCATGACCAGGATCCGCCGCTCCCGCTCGGGAACCTGGGCCAGCGCCGGCCCCAGCAGCGCCCGGTGCTCGACCAGCTCCAGTTCGTGGTCGCTCTCCCCCAGCCGATCCAGCAACGCCGCCGAGGCGTCGTCATCGCCACCGCCATCCAGCGACGCCGCCCGGTAGGACTGACCGGCCTCCAGGCCCTCCTGCACCTCGGCCACGCTGATGCCCAGGTGCTCGGCGAGCTGGCTGGGGGTGGGCGCGCTGCCCAGCGTCTGGGACAGCTCCCGGCTGGCGCGGCCCAGCGCCAGGTGCAGCTCGGAGAGCCGGCGGGGCAGCCGCACCGACCAGGCCGAGTCCCGGAAGTAGCGCCGGACCTCGCCCATCATGGTGGGCACCGCGTAGGCCAGGAACGCGACCCCGCGGGAGGCGTCGTAGCGGTCCACGGCGTTGATCAGGCCGAGCGTGGCGACCTGTTCCAGGTCGTCCCCCGGCTCGCCCCGGTTGCGGAACTTGGCAGCGATGTGCTGGGCGACCGGCAGGTGCATGGTGACCAGCCGGTCGCGCACCTCGCGTCGCCGCGGATCGTCGTCGGCGAGGCCCGCCAGCTCCTCGAACAGCGGCTCCGCGGCGGCGTACTCGTCGTCGCGGTTCGCCGCTTCGGACCGCTCGGAGGACTCGGACCCGTCGTAGGGGCCGACCAGGGCGCCGC
>JBIQML010000015.1:8118-20693 GCA_044463405.1 Nakamurella lactea
TCCCGGCGCCTGCGGCTCCGCCGCGACGGCGCCCGCTCGCTGCGGCGTCGCTCACGGTGCCCGACTGCTCGCTCCGCGCTCCGCTCCCGGCGCCTGCGGCTCCGCCGCGACGGCGCCCGCTCGCTGCGGCGTCGCTCACTGGGCCGCCCGGGCGGGGCGGACCCTCAGCGACAGATGCACCTGCGGCCCCTGACCATCCCGGTCCTCGACCGTGCCCGAGACCGTCTCGGACAGCGTGGACAGCACCATCCAGCCGAACGAACCCTCGTCGATCGGATCCGGATCCGAGGCGGACGCGAGCGCCGACACCGCCACCGCGTCGCCCTCGGTCATGAACTCCACCCGGACGGGGCTGCCGGGACGGGCACGGGTGACCACCGTCGCCGCGAGCTCGTCCACCGCCATCCGCAGGTCGGCCATGGTGTCGATGTCGAAGTCCAGGGACACCGCCATGGCGGCGGCGATGCTGCGCAACAGCGGCAGCCGCGCGGGGTCCGCGGGAATCGTCACCTGTACCCGGGAGGCGTCATCGGCGACCGGCCCCCCGGCTCGATCAGTCCTGTCGCTCATGCTCACGTCTCTCCCATCCGGCTGCGGTCAGACGACAACGCTACCGATGCCGCCTGCCACCCGACTACCCTTCGACGGGCCGGAGCATTCCGGCCCTGCGAGTCGGAGAGGGGCCCGTGACGGACCGGCAGGACGCCCAGCTCGATCCGGCGCTGGCAGTGGCGCTGGCGACCTGTCGCCCACACGCCGCACCGATGGCCGTGCTGGCCGGTCCGGAGGGGATGCTGTACGCGAATCGGGCGTGCCTGGAATTGCTCGGCGAGAACGGTTCCGGCGAGTCGGACGCCGGCCGGCGGCGGGCCGGGACGCGGCTGCTGGCGGCTCTCGGCGGGCAGCACCTGGCGGGTCCGGCGGCGGGCCGGATCACCGTCACCGCCCCGGGCGGCGCGAGCGTCCCGATCGGTCTCAGCAGCGCTCCCATCCCGTCCGCAGACGGGCATCCGGTGGGGGCGCTGCTGGTCCTGCAGGCGGTGACGAGCACCCCGGCCGACCCCGATCCGGTGCCTCCGGCCGGCGAGGCGGCCGGTGCCGCCTCCGACCCGGGGACCGCATCCAGCACGGCCGGCGGCGGCCAGGGCGTCCCGGAGAGCCGGCACAGTGCGGAGGATCTCGCCGACCTGTCCAGCCTGGACGTGGGCACCATCTGCGGAGCGCTCGGCCGGTTGACGGTGCCCTCGCGGGCCCGCTGGGCCATCATCTGGCTGCGCTCGGTGGACCGGATGGGGCGGGTGCGCCTGGACCGCCGGGATGTGCCGGCCACCGGACGGCGCCGGGCCAGCGGATCCTCCGCGCTGGCCGACCGGCTGGGCGTCGGCAGGGTGCTGGCCTCCGGGTCGCCGGTGACCGCCCGGGTTCCGGCGGGCCACGGCCTGCCGGGCGACGGCACGGTGACAGTCCCGCTGCGCGACAAACGGCGCGTGGTGGGCGCCCTGACGTTGGGCGATCCGGCCGTGGGCACCGACGATCCGGGAACGCTGGCGCTGGCCGATCGGGCCGGCGTGGCGATCGCCAACGCCTCCCGGTTCCGGATCGAGCACGCCGTCAGCCGGGATCTGCAGCGGCTGCTGGCCCCGCGGTCGCTGCCGTCCGTGCGCGGTGCGGAGATGGCCGCTCGGCTGATCGCGGGGGCACCCGGCGTGATGGTGGGCGGCGACTGGTACGACGCGGCCGAGCTGCCGGACGGACGGCTGGCGGTGACGATCGGTGACGTGGTCGGCCGCGGCCTGCGCTCCGCGGTGGAGATGACCCAGCTCCGCACCGGCCTGCGGAACCTGGCCCTGGAGGGGCTGGAACCGGCCGAGGTGCTGGCCGGCGCGGACGAGTTCCTGCGGCGCACCGGCGTGGCCAGGTTCGTCACCTGCCTGCACCTGGTGTTCCGGCCGGATACCGGCCAGGTGGACATCGCCAACGCCGGCCACCTCCGCCCGGTGTACCTGCCGCTCGGCGGGCGGCCGCGCACCGTGCCGATCGGCACAGGCCTGCCACTGGGCGGCGCCGCGGACCTGGCTCGCGCCCGGCGCCACGCGGCGGTGGGCGCCTGCCGCATCACCCTGCACCCCGGGGAGTCCCTGCTGCTGTTCACCGACGGCCTGGTGGAGAGCCGGACCCGCTCGGCGGATGAGGGGGTGGCCCGGATGCTGCAGGTGCTGGAGCAGCGCGGGCCCGCACCGGCCTCCGGGGTCCGCTCGCACCTGCGCCGGAATCGGCAGGCACGGCGCCCATCGGGACCCGGCGCCAGGGAGCTGTGCGATTCGGTGCTGTCGGCGATGCTCGACCGGGACGGGGAGCGCGACGACGTGGCGGTGCTGGTGCTGCGGCGCCGTCAGCTCCGCTGACGCACGGGCTCGGCACTGTGGGCACTGTGGGCAATCTGGGCACTCTGGCCACTCTGGCCACAGTGGGCACTCTGGGCACCGCCAGCGCTGCGGGGCACTGCCGGCGCCCGCCGAACCGATGGCCCAGCCCACGCCCGGGGCGCGGACGGCCGGCAGGCCTAGTCCGGTGTCCCCGTCACCGTCACCGGAAGCTCCGCCCACACCAGCTTCCCGTCGTCGGTGGGCCGATACCCCCAGTCCCTGGATACCGTCTGCACCAGCAGCAGCCCGCGGCCGCCGGACTGGTCCAGCCGGGGGTGCTGCAGCTGCGGGGGTTGCTCTCCGTGGTCGCCGACGCCGATGGTCAGCGTGTCGCCGCCCAACTCGACCGTCACGTCGCACTCGCTGCCGCTGTGCCGCACGGCGTTCTCCACCAGTTCGGTGACCACCATCTCGGCTTCCATCAGCACGTCCGGGACGCCCCAGCTACGGCACAGCATGCCGACGAAGTCCCGGGCCTGACCGGCGCTGGTCAGCTCGGCCGGAAAGTCGGCACTGGCTCGCATGGTCTCCCGTCCCCCCGGGCCGAAGCGGCGCCCGCTGCGCGGCGGCGCCGCCGGCTCGACACGTGAACCAGCGCCGCCGCGGGGTGAACCCGCGTCGGCTGCGACATTCATGGCCCCTGTGTACCCTCCCGGCGCGGCGTCAAACAGCGAGTCGGACACGATGCGATAACGGTGCACCCATCTTGGCGCATGTCGGAGGCGGATCGTTGGATGACGTCCCCGGCGCTGTCACAGTCTTTCCACAATCGTAACGTTGGCCTGCCCCCCACCCTCGCACATGGTCTGCAGCCCGTAGCGGCCGCCGGTGCGTTCCAGTTCGGCCAGCAGCGTGGTCATCAGCCGGGCGCCGGTGGCCCCCAGCGGGTGGCCCAGTGCAATCGCCCCGCCGTTCACGTTGACCGTCGCCGGGTCGGCGTGCGTCTCGGCCAGCCATGCCAGCACCACCGGCGCGAACGCCTCGTTGATCTCGACGAGGTCGATGTCCGACAGGCTCATCCCGGTCCGCTCGAGCGCGTGCCGGGTGGCCGGGATGGGGGCGGTCAGCATGGTGATCGGGTCGGCGCCGCGGGCCGAGATGTGATGGACGCGGGCCCTGGGGGTCAGCCCGTGCTCGCGCACCGCCCGCTCGGAGGCCACCAGCAGGGCGGCGGACCCGTCGGAGATCTGGCTGGCCACCGCGGCGGTGATGCGGCCGCCCGGCGTCAAGGGCTTCAAAGAAGCGATCTTGGCCGGGTCCGGCGTGCGCGGACCCTCGTCGGCGCTCACCCCCGCGATGGGGGCGATCTCGGAGTCGAAGCGGCCCTGCGCCTGCGCGGCCAGCGCCTTGGTGTGCGAGCCGATGGCGAACTCCTCCAACTGCTCCCGGCTCAGCTCCCACCGCTCGGCGATCACCTCCGCGCCGTGGAACTGCGAGACCGGCGCGTCACCGTAGCGCTTCACCCAGCCCTCCGAGCCGGAGAACGGGTCCGGGAAGCCGAGATCGGCGGCCGCCACGTTGGCGGACTGGATCGGGATGGCGGACATGTTCTGCACCCCGCCGGCCACCACCAGGTCGCTGGTGCCGCTCATCACCGCCTGGGCCGCGTAGGAGATGGCCTGCTGGGACGATCCGCACTGCCGGTCGATGGTGGTGCCGGGCACCTCCTCCGGCAGCCCGGCGGCCAGCCAGCAGGTCCTGGCCACATCCATCGCCTGCGGGCCGATCTGGTCCAGGCAGCCGAAGATCACCTCGTCCACCGCGGCCGGGTCGACGCCGGTGCGGCTCATCAGCTCCGTCAGCACGTGCGCGCCGAGGTCCGCGGGATGCACCTTGGCCAGGCGGCCGCCCCGGCGACCGACCGGGGTGCGGACGGCGTCGACGAGATAGGCCCCGCTGCGTTCCTGGGTCACCGTTCTACCTCCTCGTCGGTGCCGCCCGGCCAGTCGGCGAAGGAGCGGCCGGAGATACGTTCGTAGGCCTGGATGTACCGGTCCCGGGTGGCGCCGGCCACGTCCGGTGGCAGCGGCGGTGGCGGGGCGTCGGCGTGCCGGTCCCAGCCGGACGCCGGCGAGGTGAGCCAGTCACGCAGGTACTGCTTGTCGAAGGACGGCTGCGGGCCGCCGGGGGCGTAGCCGTCGGCGGGCCAGTAGCGCGACGAGTCCGGGGTGAGCACCTCGTCGGCCAGGATCAGCTCCCCGGCGGGGCCCATGCCGAACTCGAACTTGGTGTCTGCCAGCAACAGTCCCTTGCTGGCGGCATGGTCGGCCGCCCGCCGGTAGACGGCCAGCGTCAGGTCCCGCATCCGCCCGGCGCGCTCGACACCGACCATCGCGGCGACCGCCTCGAAGGTGACGTTCTCGTCGTGCTCGCCGAACTCCGCCTTGGCGGCAGGGGTGAAGATCGGCTCGGGCAGCACGTCGGATTCCACCAGTCCGGCCGGCAGCGACACCCCGCACACCGCTCCGGTGCGCCCGTACTCGGCCCAGCCCGAGCCGGACAGGTATCCGCGGGCGACGCATTCCACCGGCAGCATTCGCAGGTTGCGCACCAGCATGGCGCGGCCGGTGACCTGCCTCGGGATGCGCGGATCGTCCAGCGCCACCACATGGTGCGGCACCAGGCCGGACAGCAGTTCGAACCAGAAGGCGCTCATCGCGGTGAGGATGCGGCCCTTGTCCGGGATCGGCGTGGGCAGGATGTGGTCGTAGGCGCTGATCCGGTCCGAGGCGACCATCAACAGCAGGTCGTCGTCCACCCGGTAGATGTCGCGGACCTTGCCCGAGGCGAGATGCTGGTAGTCCGACAGGGCTGCTGACGAGGTGGCCACCCGGCCAGGGTATCGGCGCCGTGCTACTCACTGCCGGAGCCCTCGGCGATGCCGACCTCGAACACCCCGGCCAGCGAGGCCAGCTCGTGCACCAGGTCGCTGGGCTCCTCCCTACCCTCCAGTTCGATCAGCACCACCACGGTGCGGACGGTGGTGGTGTCGCCGCCGTCGGCGTCCGAACGGCTGCGCTGACCGCCGCGCACCAGTTCCAGGTCGGCGACGTAGAAGCCCTTGCCGGTGCACATCTGCACGATGGTGCGCAGCAGCCCGCGGCCGTCCTCGTAGGTGACGCGCAGCACCGAGGATGCGTAGCGCGGACGGGGCAGCAGCCGCAGGATCGGCGGGAATGCCAGTGCGATGACCAGGTAGACGACGGTGACGACCAGCGCGATCAGCAGCAGTCCCGCACCGGCGGCGGCGCCGATCGCGGCGGCCAGCCAGATGGTCGCCGCCGTGGTGAGCCCGCGCACCATGTCCCGGCGCACGAAGATCAGCCCGCCACCGATGAAGCCGATGCCGGAGACGATCTGGGCCGCGATCCGGGACGGGTCCAGGACGACGCCGTCGCCGATGACGTCGAAGAATCCGTACTTGGAGACCACCATGAACAGCGCGGAGCCCACGCCGACGAGGGTGTGGGTGCGCAGGCCGGCGGACTTCTGCCGCCACTGGCGTTCCAGGCCTATGACGCTGCACAATCCCAGCGCCACAAGGATATCGAGGATCAGGTGCCATTCCTGGGTCACTGCTCGTGCTCCCTCCCTCTCGCGCGCAGAGCATACGTGGCCGGCGACCTTTGATCGGGGACGGTGACGGGCCCGTCGTGAACGCCGGCGTTCCGGGCCAGCACGTGCTCCACCAGGTCCGCCACCGCGCCGTCGGCGCAGCTGCCCACCACCAGGTCGGCGCGCTCCCGCAGCGCGCCGTCGGCCCCGGACGGTGCGGCTCCGATGGCGGCGGCGGCGAGCATGGCGGCGTCGTTGTGGTTGTCGCCGATGGCCGCGATCTGTGCCATCGGGACGCCGCGTTCCTCGGCCAGCCAGCGCAGCGCCTCCCCCTTGGACGCGCCCGGGGCCAGCACCTCCAGGTAGGTGGGTTCCGAGGCGACCGTCACCAGGTCGGGGCACGCAGCGTGGACGGCTGCGGCGGTGGCCTCCAGGTCGGGACGCTCATGCACCAGCAGCACCTTGATCACCGATGCGCCCTCCGCCGCCGCGGCGTCGGGCAGCAGGCGCACGCCGTCCCGGCGCGCGTAGTCGCTCAGCACCGCGGCGTCGTGCACCACCACCGGCCGTCCGTCGGCGAAGGCGACGGCGCCCACCTGCGGCGGGAGCCGGCCGATGACCTCGTCCCGCAGGCGGGCGTAGCCGGCGCCGATGTCGTTGGCGTACAACACGTCCGCGGTCGACAGATCGCAGACCCGGGCCCCGTTGTACAGGATCGCGGGGGTGTCCAGTCCGAGTTCGGCGTGGTAGCGGCCGGCCGACACCTCGTTGCGGCCGGTGGCCAGGAACACCTGCCCGCCGGCGTCCCGGAAGCGCCGCAGCGCGGCGGCGGAGCGCGGCACGATACGCAGATCCGCGCCGACCAGGGTGCCGTCCAGGTCGGTGACGATCCAGCGGATCGGGGCGACCGGCGGAGTCCGGCCGTTGCGGGTCTCCGTCACGGCGCCGGATGGTTCACGGTCGGGGCCCCGGTGATCTCGTCGATCACCGTGGCCAGCACGTCCAGCGTCAGGTCCGGGACCGCGGCCAGGTACCCCGGCGCGGTGAACTCCGGCCCCGTCCGGTCGCCGCGGGTCCACAGCGGCCGGTAACTGCCGCCAGCCGATCGCACCAGCAGCGACCCGGCGCTGACGTCCCAGGCGTTGATGCCGATCCCGAACGCCACGTCGATCCAGCCGGCGGCGACGTGGGCGAGGGTCAGTGCGGCGCTGCCGATCCGCCGCACCGTGCGATAGCCCTCGATCAGCCGGCCGAGGTGGGCGAGGGACCGGTCCGGATCCGCAGCCAGCACCCTGGTGCTCGGATAGCTGGTCACCAGCAGCGCTGCGGGCTCGGCGGTGACCCCGCGGGACCGGATCGGCTCCCCGTTGCACCAGGCACCGCTCTCGGTGGCGGTGAACAGGTTTCGCGCCATCGGATCGTTGATGGCACCGGCCACCACGCGGCCGTCCAACACCGCCCCGACGGAGGTGCAGAAGAACGCCAGTCCACCGGCGAAGTTCGCGGTGCCGTCGATCGGATCGACGTACCAGTGCACGCGGCCGGTTCCGGCACTGCCGGCCTCCTCGCCGACGATCGTGGAGTCCGGGACCCGGGCCGAGATCACCTCGCGGATGCGCTGCTCGGCGCGGCGGTCGTGCTCGGTGACGGGGTCGTGCAGGTCCCGCTTGAAGTCCACCTGCATGCCGCTGCGGAACGCCGCGCGCAGATCGTCCGCGACGGACGTGGCGGCCTCGGCGGCGACGTCCGCCAGTTCCGCCGCCTCGCGGTCGCCGATCGCTTGCCCCGTCATGTGTTGTCCCCTTTGTCGTCGGCGGCGGCGCCATGCAGGGCCACCTTGGCCAGTGCGATCAGCCCGAACCCGTCGGTCACCACGTCGTCCGGTTGCGGTCTGGTCCCGGGCTCCGCCTCGTCGGGCGGCCGCATCAGCACGGCCCGACCGACGCCGGCCCGCCGGGCGCACAGCACGTCCCGGTCGTAGTTGTCGCCGACGAACCAGACCTGAGCGGGTTCGAGATCCAGTGCCCTGGTGGCGATCCGGATCGCCTCCGGATCGGGTTTGCGGATGCCGGTCTCGTCCGAGTGAACCTGCACGGCCAGGTACTTCTCGGTGCCCCAGTCCCGGGCGAGTTGCCGGTTGACGGCGCCGACCATGGTGTTGGCGACGATGCCGGTGCGGATGCCGGCCTGCGCGCAGAACTCGAAGAACTCCCGCATGCCGGGCCCCAGCACCTTGCTGCCGCGGGACTCCACCATCTGACGGCACAGCGGGGTTGCCTCGGTGCCGACGAAGGTCCGGGCCGATTCCGGCCAGTCCGCGGCCACGAGTTCCACCCAGAACTCGCGGTGCCCGATCTCGCGAGGGTGCGGCCGGCGCACGTTGCCGTTCTTCCAGGACTTGTAGCAGGCCAGGCCGGCCCGGATGTCCTCCAGCACCTCCGCCCGGCCGGGGCTGTCGGCGCCGGCGTCGGTCAGCAGGCGATGCACCCGGTCGGCGAACCGGGCAAGCCCGTCGGGGTCCTTGACGGAGCGGACCACCACCCCGCCGTGGTCCAGCAGGATCGCCTGGGGCGGCGCGGGCGGCTGTGCCGATTCGGCCGGCTGCGCCGGCCGTGCCGTGTGTGCTGATCTCATGGCTTCGCTCCCTCCCCGGAGACACCGGCGCTCGGCACCCGACGCGCCGCGAGAGCGCCGAGCACGTCCCGCAGGTCGGCGCAGTCCCGGACGCGCAGGTCGGGATCGGGTCCGTCGTCGCCGGCGCCGGCCGGGGCCCCGCCCGGGTCGACCAGGACGGCGGTCGCGACACCGGCGCGGCGGGCGCACTCCACGTCCTGGGCGCGGGAGTCGCCGACGTACCAGCACCGCGCCGGATCGGCGCGCAGCGCCGTCATGGCGGTGACGAGCAGCCGGGGATCCGGTTTGCGGGTGCCGATCTCGTCCGAGTGCACCTGGACGGACAGGTACCGGTCCAGGCCCCACCCGGCGAGCCGGGCCCTGGTGGCGCCGGCCGCGAAGGTGTTGGCCACCAGGCCGATGCGGATGCCGTGCGCGGTGGCCCAGGCCAGCAGGTCGGTCGCACCGGGCGCCGGCCGACGGTCGTTGCCGGCCGACAGCGCGGTGCTCAGCGTCGACCACTCCAGGCCGATGAGCGTGCGGGCGGCGGGCGGCCAGCCGACGGCGACGAGGTCACGCCAGAAGTGTCGATGGTCGATCTCCGGCGGATGGGGGTCCGCCAGCCGGGCGGCCTTGAGGCGCCGGTAGGAATCCTTGCCGGCGCGGATGTCCGCCTCGATCCGCGGCACGTCGGGTCCCTCGATCCGCGCCCGGCGTATCAGTTCGGCGATGCGGACGGCGACCCGCGCGGCGGCACCGTCACCATCACCGCCACCATGACCCGACAGGGAGAGCACGCCGCCCTCGTCCAGCAGCAACACGTCCGGCAGCGCGAACCGCCGCCGAGCGCCGGCGGGCGGCCGTGGGACACCGGCCGGTTCGGGTGAGGGCCCCGGACCGGACGCGATCGCCGCGCTCATGTCGAACCGGCGGCGGCGAACAGGTCCAGCAATCCGCGCGGATCCGCGACCACGGCATCCGGCTCGTCCCGGACGGGAAACGGCCCGTGATAGGTGCCGCGGTCCTCCATCAGCACGACGCCACCGGCACCTGCTCGGCGGCCGCAGACCACATCGCGGTCGAAGTTGTCGCCCACGTACCAGGTCTGGCTCGCGTCCAGGCCCAGGGCGCGTGCCGCGATGTGCACCATCTCCGGGTTCGGCTTGCGGACCCCGACCTCGTCGGAATACACCTGCAGCGCGAATCGCTTGTCCCAGCCGATGCCGGCCAGGAATTCCCGGTGCACGTCGCCGCACAGCGCGTTGGAGACGATGCCGACCGGCACGGCCGCGTCCTCGGCGGCGGTCAGCAACTCGTCCATGCCGGGCCGGACCTGCCGATCGCTGCGCAGCCGGCCCATCAGGTGGCACAACGGGGTGGCGTGCGCCAGCACCACCTCTCGCGCGCTGTCCGGCCAGTCGGCGGCCACGAAGTCGCCCCAGAACATGCGATGCGTCATCTCCGTGGGATGCCGGGGCCGCGACATCGCGTCCTTCCAGGCGGAGTCGGCCAGCCGGCCGGCGTCGATGTCGAGTTCGACATCGTCGACCGACAGTTCCCGGCACCCGGCCGCGACCAGCTGCCGGTGCACCTCCGCTGCCAGTTCGGTACGCCAGCTGGGCCGGGAAGTGGTGTGCACCACGACACCGCCGAAGTCCAGCAGCAGGGCGCGGGGCGCGGGAAGGCCGGCGGGTGAACCGGTGGTGGGCGCGCCCGAGGCGGCCGTCACGCCCTGGCCCCTGCGTGCCCCCGTGCCGCGCCGGCGACCGGCCCCCCGGCGCCTGCGGCGGCACTCGATCCGGACGCCGTCGCCGACTCGGCACCGCGCCCCACGATCCGGTCGTAGGCGTCCACGCGGCGCCCGTCACCGTCGAACACGTGTAGGTCCGCGGGACCGGCCGAGCACTCCACCTCGGTGCCGGCGGCGATCTCCACGGGCCGGAAGTCGACCAGGAAGAACTGCGAGTCCCCGACGTCCAGCCGCACCACCCAGGTCGATCCGGTCGGCAGCACCGCCCGCACGGTCGCTCGGATCTGCCAGTCACCACTCGTTCCCGAGCCGAGGTGAATGTTCTCCGGCCGCACCCCGACGCTGCCGATCATCCCCGAGCGATCGGCGTCCAGCCGCGCGGCGGCGTAGTCGCGCAGCGATGCGCCCAGGGGATCGGTGCCGTCGCCGGGGGCCAGGTTCATCGGCGGGCTGCCGACGAACTCCGCCACGAACTTCGACGCCGGGCGGTTGTAGATGTCCAGCGGCGACCCGAACTGCTCCAGCACCCCGGTGTTCATCACCGCGACGTGAGTGGCGAGCGTCATCGCCTCCAGCTGGTCGTGCGTGACGAATACGATGGTGCTGCCGAACTCCGCGTGGATGCGCTTGAGCTCGGCCCGCATCTCCAGGCGGAGCTGGGCGTCCAGGTTGCTCAGCGGCTCGTCCAGCAGCAGCACGTCCGGCTTGACCACCAGCATCCGGGCCAGCGCCACCCGCTGTTGCTGACCGCCGGACAGCTGCGCCGGGTACCGCTCGGCCACCTCCGAGATGCGCAGCGCCGCCAGCACGTCGGCCACCCGGCGGCGGCGTTCGGCGGCGCCGACGTGCTGCATGCGCAGGCCGAACTCGACATTCTTGGTGACCGTCAGGTGCGGCCACAGCGCGTAGCTCTGGAACACCAGGCCCATCTGCCGCTTCTCCGGCGGCAGGAAGGTGCCCCGCGCGACGGAGTCCAGCAGCCGCCCGCCCACCTCGATGTCGCCGCCGGTGGGTTGTTCCAGCCCGGAGATCATCCGCAGCGTGGTGGTCTTGCCGCATCCGGACGGCCCGAGCAGGCACATGAAGGCGCCGTCGGGGATGGTCAGGTCGAGTCCGGACACCGCGAGCTGTCCTGAGACGTAGCTCTTGTCGATTCCGCGGAGAACGATCTCGGGCATCAACTCACGCTCCTTCGAGGCCGGAGGCCAGGCTGCTGCCCGTCACCTTCTGGACCAGGTAGGTGGCGCCGAACGCGACGGCGGCGATGATCAGTACGGTCGCGTTGGCCAGCCGGGTATAGGAATAGTCGGACAGGGTGATGGACAGTGTGGTGAGCAGGTTGGTCCCCGCGGTGGTCAGGATGATCACCACGGACAGTTCCTTCAGGCCGGAGATGAAGGGCAGCACCACGCCGACGGCCAGCGGCCCCTTCTGGATCGGCAGCACGACGCGCCGTACCCGGGTGAACCAGCCCGCGCCGCAGACCTGGGCGGCCTCCTCGGGCTCCCGGCCGAGTTGCATCATGGCCGCGATGCCGGAGCGCGACGAGTACGGCAGGTGCGTCACCACCAGCACGATGATCAGCAACGCGAACGTGCCGTACAGCGGCGGTATGGGCCCGCGCTGCACCGCGAACAGCGACAGGTACGCGGCGGCGAAGGCGATGCCGGGCACCAGGTAGGGCAGGAACGAGGCCTGGCGCAGGAACGAGGAGATCCGCGACCCGCCGGCGCGCACCACCACATAGCCGATCAGCAGGCCGAGGAACCCGCAGATCAGCGAGGCGATGCCGACGATCCGGATGCTGTTCCAGGCGGCGCTCCACAGCTCGGTGCCGCGCAGGATGCCGTGCGGGAACCCGACCGTGTTCAGGTGCGCGCCGATCCAGTACTGCAGCGTGAAGTTGTCCGGCGAGAAGCTCCCGGGCTTGATCATCACGGTGGACAGCACCAGCACCAGCACCGGGATCACCACGCTGACGGCGAACACGCCCATGGCCACGCCGAAGCTGGGCCAGCGCCAGCGGCGCAGGTTGGTCAACCTGCTCATCGCGCCCTTGCCGCCGACCGTGACGAAGCGCTTCTGCTCCTTCATCAGCCGGGAGTCGCCCAGCACCAGCGTGATGCCCATCAGCACGATGATGATGGCGATGGTGGGCGCCACGCCCTCCTGCCGGGTGTGCAGGTTCTGGTACAGCGACGTGGACAGCAGGTCGAAGTTCACCGGAAGGC
>JBIQML010000016.1:0-19916 GCA_044463405.1 Nakamurella lactea
GTCCGGGGACGGCGGAGGGCGCCGCAGGCGCAGCGCGATCATCAGGTCGATGACGGTGGACAGCCGCTCCGTCAGGATGGCGGCGCAGCGGCGCACACGCTCGTCCAGCGGTGCCGACAGGTCGATGCCGCGAATCTTCCGCACGGTCCCGCTCAGGTCCCCGGCGTCCGCCAGCACCGCATCCAGCAGGGCCTGCTTGGTGGGGAACGCCCGGAAAACGGTTCCCTCCGCGACCCCGGCGGCCTGGGCGATCTGCCGGGTGGTGACGTCGTTCCCTCCGCGGCGCAGCAGCGGGGTGGCGGCGGCGATGATGGCCGCCCGGCGCTCGTCGGGGGGCAGCGCGGCCGCCCGGCCGGATCGGCCGGTGACCATGCCGGTGCGCGGGGAGCGGCGGCCGGCGGTGGAAGTCGTCACGGTCCGATAGCGTAACTGAGTGAGTACTCACTCACAAGCGATTTCGCCGAGGGCGTGGCGGCCGTTCGTCGACCTGGACCAAATGACATGGCTCCGCTTGACCATTGCTTGGGGGCACCCAGCGTCATGGCCGGGTTCCGTTCGGGTGAATCCCTCGGCAGCCGACGGACTTTCCTTGACGGTTCCGCCGGACCGTGGTGCTCTGGAGGTGGTTCAGCAGTGAGCCCTCGGGTGTGTCGGGAGGCTGCTGTGGCTCAGTCACAAGGTCGCGACCCGGGCCGGAATTCGTCGGCTGCCGGGTCCGATGTTCTCAGTGACCTCATGGATGCGCGGGCGGACGGGGATGCGGGTGACCGCCGCCGTGCCGAGGACGCCGTGGTGGTCCGATTCCTGTCGGTGGCCTCGGCGGTGGCGCACCGGTACCAGCGGCGTGGCGTGGACACCGACGACCTGGAGCAGGTCGCCCGGCTCGGTCTGGTGAAGGCCGTGCGCCGGTGGCGATCGGACCGTGGCAGCTTCCTTCCGTATGCCGTCCCGACCGTCGAGGGCGAGGTCAAGCGCTACTTCCGCGACCACGGCTCGACCATCCGGATTCCCCGATCGTTGTACGAGTCCCAGCCCAGGGTCACCTCGGCGGTGCGGGAGTTGAGCCAGGAGACCTCACGGGATCCGTCCGTGTCCGACATCGCCGGCCGGGCCGGGATCCCCGAGCAGCAGGTACGGGACATCCGCTCGGCGTCCGCCGCCTGTCGGCCGTTGTCCACCGATGGCTGCGAGTCCGTCGAGCAGATTTTCAGCTCGTCCGCCGAGCGCGAGCTGTCCATGGTCGATCTGCGTGCTCGGCTGCGTCCGGCGCTCGCGACGCTGTCCGAGCGGGAACGCAAGATCATCGTGTTGCGCTTCATCTGGGACCAGAGCCAGGTGCAGATCGCGGCGTCCCTCGGCATCAGCCAGATGCACGTCTCCCGGTTGTTGCGTGCGGCGCTGGACAAGCTGCGGGACCGGGTGGCGGAGCCGGACGAGGCGTCGTGAGGAGCGGATCGGCGATACGGGCGAGTGGGAAGGGCCCGCTGCGGGTATGAGCGGGACATAGGCGGTTGTGGCAGCGGACTAGCGGGGCAGCGCCGATCTCGTCGGCGGGAAGCAGGAGAAGCGTGATGACCACGGCAGCAGCGCGACCCATCCAGGAAGGCTCAGAGCCGCGGCGTCCGACGGCGCGCGAGGCTCCCACGCCCTCACCGGTTCCCAGCCAGCGCGCGTCGCACCGGCTGATCGTGCCCGCGCCGGTGACGGCCGGCTGGGATGGCTACAGCAACGCCGGTCCCGACGTGTACTGGTCGCCGGACGGCAGCGAGGCGCTGGCGTCTTGAATCCGGGCTGATCGATCGGGCGCTTCCGGCGCTCGCCGCGCCGGGCCGTGATCGCCTACCGTGGTGCGATGGCACGAACTTCCACGCCCGCCGTCGAGGTGCAGGTGGCCGGCCGAACGGTGCGGGTCAGCAGCCCGGACAGGGTCTACTTCCCGGAGCGCGGGTGGACCAAGCTGGACGTGGTCAACTACTACCTGTCGGTCGGTGACGGGATCCTCGGCGCGCTGCGGGACCGGCCCACCACCCTCGAGCGGTGGCCGTCCGGCGTGCACGAGGGCATCAAGATGGCCACCCGCACGGACCCGCGGGGCGACGCCTTCTACCAGAAGCGGGTTCCCAAGGGAGCGCCCGATTACGTGCGGACCGCGCGGATCGCGTTCCCCAGCGGGCGGACGGCCGACGAGGTGGCACCGAGCGAACTGGCCGTGGTGGCGTGGGCGGCCAACCTGGGCACCATCACCTTCCACCCGTGGCCGGTGCGGGCCGCCGACGTGGAGCGCCCCGACCAGTTGCGCATCGACCTTGATCCCCAGCCCGGCACGGACTTCACCGACGCTGCCAGGGTGGCGCCTGTGGTCCGGGAACTGCTGCACGAGCTGGGCATGGAGGGCTGGCCCAAGACGTCCGGAGGGCGCGGCATCCACATCTTCGTGCCGATCGTGCCGGACTGGGAGTTCGTCGACGTGCGGCGCGCGGTGATCGCGTTCGGCCGGGAGATCGAGCGCCGGATGCCGCAGCAGGTGACGATGAACTGGTGGAAGGAGGAGCGCGGGCGGCGCATCTTCATCGACTACAACCAGATGGCCCGCGACCGGACCATGGCCTCGGCCTACTCGGTGCGGCCGAACGCCAGGGCGACGGTGTCCATGCCGCTGCGGTGGGACGAGGTGGACGACGTGCACCCCAACGACTTCGACATCGGCAGCGCCCCGGGCAGGTTCGCCGAACGCGGCGATCCGTATGCCGAGATGGAGCAGCAGGCGTATCGCATCGAGCCGCTGCTGGAGATGGCCGAGCGGGACGAGCAGGACCGCTCGCAGGGCGACATGCCCTACCCCCCCGAATATCCCAAGATGCCCGGCGAGCCGCCGCGGGTGCTGCCGGGCAAGAAGGTGGCCGACAACTGGGACGGCGACGGCAAGCGCGTCGAGAAGTAACGGCTACGCGCCGGGGAGGATCTGCTCCAGGTCGTAGCCGACCGGTTCCTCCAGCTGCGCGAAGGTGCAGCTGGCCGGGTCCCGGTCGTCCCGCCAGCGCCGGAACTGGGCGGTGTGCCGGAAACGGGTGCCTTCCATGTGGTCGTAGGCGACCTCGAGCACCCGCTCCGGGCGCAGCGGGATGAACGACAGGTCCTTGCCGGAGCTCCACCGGCTCTCCGCCCCGGGCCGCCGGCCGGAGGCGGGGTCCTGCCAGTCCCGCCAGGGATGCTGGCCGCCGGTGTCGGTCAGCGGCGCCAGCTCCTGCACCAGCGCCGCCCGCCGCGCGGTGGGGAACGATGCGCTGACCCCCACGAACTGCAGATCCCCGGCGTCGTCGTACAGACCCAGCAGCAGCGAGCCCAGCAGCGGGCGCTCGCCGGTGGACGTCTTGTGCAGCCGGTAGCCCGCCAGCACGCAGTCGGCGGTCCGCTCGTGCTTGACCTTGATCATGGCGCGCTTGCCCGGCTGGTACGGAGCAGTCAGCGGCTTGGCGACGATGCCATCCAGGCCGGCGCCCTCGAACGAGGTGAACCAGTCCTGCGCGGTCTCCAGGTCGTAGCAGATGGGGGTCAGGTATACCGATCGGCCGGGGCCGCCCGAGGCGGCCGCGGAGCCGGCGCCGGACAGCGCGTCCTCCAGTGCCCGCCGCCGGTTGGCGAATGGCTCCGCCATCAGGTCCCGGTCACCGAGCGCGAGAACGTCGAAGGCCACGAACCGGGCGGGGGTCTGCTCGGCCAGCAACGCCACCCGGGACGCCGCCGGGTGGATCCGCTGCTGCAGCAGTTCGAACTGCAACCTGCCGCCGGATGCCACCACGACCTCGCCGTCCAGCACGCACCTGTCGGGCAGTTCGATGCGCAGGCCCCGCACCAGTTCGGGGAAGTAGCGGGTGATGGGCCGGCCGTTGCGGCTGGCGAGCTCGACCTCGTCGCCGTCGGCGAACACCAGGCACCGGAAGCCGTCCCACTTCGGTTCGTAACCCAGACCGCCGGTGACGGAGTCCGGGGCGGGCACCCCCGACACAGACTTGGCCAGCATGGGATCCACCGGAGGCATGACGGGCAGCTGCATCCTGCCGATCATGCCATCAGCGTGCCCGGTGGTCCGTGGATCGTGTCGCCCTCAGCGGCGCCGGTCCGGCCCGTCCTCGTCCTCCGGCCAGCTCAGCCGGTCCGAGCGCGTCCCGTCGTCGGCCATCGGGTCCGTGGTGCGACGGTCGGCGGTCCGCCCGCCGCCGACCGTGCGGCCGCGCTCTGCCATCGGATCGGCCGTTCGTTCGTCTCCGACCGTGCGGCCGCGCTGCGCCATGGGGTCGCTGGCCGGTGCATCGTACGGAGCCTCCCGTGGCGGAACCTCCTGCCGCCGTGCCGCTGGCGCCGAGGGGCGCTCGGTGGCGGTGCTGGCGGGCGGGACAGCCTCGGTCTCCCCGGTGTAGCGGTCGCGGGTCGTCACCGTCCCGGCGTCGGTCGCCGTCGCCGTGTCGGTCTCGGTGGCCGTCACGGTATCCGCCTCGGCGGCGGTTTCCAGCAGGGCAACGTCCCGTTCGCTCCGTACCAGCACCCTCGCCAAGGCACCGGCAGCCAGTGCGGTGATCACCGCACCAAGACCGTAGAAGTAGCCGATCTGCTCGATGAACCGCTGGGATGGCGAGCCGAGCCCGATACCGTCGATGCCGACGGGCGAGTTCCACAGCAGGCTGAAGGTTGGGCCCACCACGAACCAGACACCGCCTGCCAGCGCGATCCAGGAGCCGATGGTGGCCGAGAGCCGGTTCGCGGCGCCGAGCAGGATCAGCCCGCCCAGGATGGCGGCCGCGCCGGGGAGGATGTTCAGCCACAGCCGGTCCCAGGTGAAGGTCCACGACGCGGCGGTGTCCATCCGGTAGCCGAAGATCGGCCCGATGAAGGGGATGATGCCGCCCCAGATGCCCAGCAGTACCAGCAGGGTTCCGGTGCTCGCGCCCCGCCGGCGGGGCATGGCGAGCGCTCCCGGTTGCGCGCGACGGGTGCGATGCAGCGACATCGTGTGCGGCGCTTGATGCGAGTAGGCCATGGCGGAACTCCTCCCGCGAGTGTCGATCCGGGTCGCCGCGGCAGTGGTCGGCCGGCATGCTCGTACCACCGCCGTGGTTCCCGGCCTCACCTGTGGTGATTCCCGCGGTAGCGGCGGGACAAACCTGCTCGGTCGAGGCGGCCGCCTGACGTTTTGCCCCGTTTCGCGCGTCCGGGCTCCGGCCATCGGAGCGTGCGGCCACCTGAGAACCTGCCCCCAGATCGCCCCAAGATCATCGCGACCTGGGCAAACGCCGCGCACCACCGGATCTGGCGGCAGATATTCAGGGGACGGCCGCGCCCTCCGGCGGCGTCGGCGCCCGACCAGAGGAGGTCGCGTCCGACGGGTAGCTCCATCATCGGGCGCTATTCCCCGTCGGGCTCGGACAGCAGCCGCACGGTCGTCTCGGCGTCGTCGGCGCGCTGCCGTGCCGCCCGCGCCTGCTCGTCCAGGTGGCGGCGGTTCCGATCGGCGTCAGCGAGGTGCCGGCGCAGCTCGTTCAGCTCGTTCTCCTGGTCGCGCAGCCGGCGTCGGGTGCGCTCGACGGCAGCGGTCAGCCTCTCCAGTTCCGCATGCAGTTCCGCCGTCCGGTCGGTCGCGGAGCGGGCTTGCTCGAGTGCCTGCTCCGCCTCGCTGTCGGCACGCTCCGACGCCCGTCGGGCGGCCGCCAGCGCGCTCGCCCGGCGGCGCGCCTCCCGGTCGGACACGGCGTCGTCGGATTCCCCGTCACCGGCGGACGCCCTGCCGGCGCTGCGCGCTGCCAACGACGTCACCGTCACCGGTACGGCGACGGCCGCCGACACGTCCGCGGGGCCCGACCCGACCCCCAGCCCGGCCAGCGCGCTGGCCTCCAGGGTGGTGACCAGGCGCCCGGACAGCACGGCGCCGGCCGCGGCGGGGTCGGCCATGGAGGCGCGCAGCGTCTGGTGCACCCGGTCGACCAGCGCGGAACTCAGCGGGTGACCGTGCTCGGCGGCCAGGTCGGCGGCCAGCCGCGTCACCGCCGTCACCACCCGCTGCGCCATCCGATTGAGCTCGCGAAGCTCGGCCGGTGTGCGGTCCCCGGCGCCCGTCCGCAACTGGTCGGCGAGCGAGAGCAGCCGCTGCAGGTCGGCACGTCGACGGCGCACCAGCAGGTTGACCGCCCAGGCAGCGGCGGTCGGCTTGCGCAGCCCGGTGATCTGCTGGGCCAACTCGGTGTTGCCGGCGTCCTTGGCCGCGCCGGCTCGCTCGTTGCGCGCCGCGGTGAACGCGGCCGGGTCGAGCCCGTACAGCTCGTCGGCCACGGTCGGCAGGTCCTGGGGTGCGGCGGGCATCGGTTCCGATCGATGGGCGGGCCGCCCGGTCGGCCTCCCGCGTCCAGCCGATCCTGTCGGCCGGCGGGCCGCGGATCAAGCCCGGGCCGGGTGCCGACACCCCGGGATGGCCCCGGGCGTAGGCGTGCGCCGATGATCGTGGGTACGGTCGGATCAGGCCGTTGTCGGCGGGCATCGGCATGCTGGAGGGAGTGACGTGCTGGGACTGCCGGACGGGACCACCGCTTGCCTGTTCGACCTGGACGGCGTGCTGACCAAGACGGCGCTGGTGCACGCGGCGGCCTGGGCGCAGACCTTCGACAAGTTCCTCGCCGAGCGGTCACGCCGGACCGGTGAGGCGTTCGTCCCGTTCGACCGGCAGGCCGACTACGCCGCCTACGTGGACGGAAAGCGACGATCCGACGGCGTGCGGGACTTCCTGGGCAGCCGGGGCATCCACCTGCCCGAGGGGTCCCCGGACGACGGTCCCGAGGAGCCCACCGTCGCCGGGGTGGGCAACCGCAAGAACGCGCTGGTACAGGAGCTGATCCGGCGGGACGGCGTGCAGGTCTACCCCGGCAGCGTCGACTACCTGCGGGACGCCCGGGCGGCCGGGCTGGCGACCGCCGTGGTGTCCAGCAGCGCCAACACCGTCGAGGTGCTGGCCGTCACCGGGCTGACCGAGATGTTCGACGCCCGGGTGGACGGCGTGATGGCCAGGGAGCTGTCGCTGCCCGGCAAGCCCGCGCCGGACATGTTCCTGCACGGCGCGGAGCTGCTGCACGTCGAGCCTGCCCGGGCGGCGGTGTTCGAGGATGCGCTGGCCGGGGTGGCCGCCGGCCGGGCGGGCGGGTTCGGCCTGGTGGTCGGCGTCGACCGGCTGGGTCAGGCGGACGAGCTGCGGGCGCACGGCGCGGACGTCGTGGTGACCGACCTATCGCAATTGCGGGAGGGGCGGTGACGGACGATCACGGGTCGGGCCGCCTCTCGGTGGAACCGTGGCAGCTGACCGAGCAGGGGCTGGATCTGGACCGGTTGGGCCAGATGGAGTCGGTGTTCGCGCTGTCCAACGGTCACATCGGGCTTCGCGGCAACCTGGACGAGGGCGAGCCGGCGGCCATTCCGGGCACCTATCTCGGGTCCTTCCACGAGTTGCGGCCGCTGCCCTACGCCGAAACCGGCTACGGCTACCCGGAATCCGGGCAGACCATGGTCAACGTCACCAACGGCAAGCTGATCCGCGTGCTGGTCGACGACTCGCCGTTCGACATCCGCTACGGCACCGTCCGCTCGCACACCCGGACCCTCGACCTGCGGGCCGGAACGCTGCATCGCCGGGTCGAATGGGTCTCGCCGGCGGACAATCCGGTCCGCGTCGAGTCCACCCGGCTGGTCTCGTTCGCGCACCGGGCGATCGCGGCGGTGCGCTATACCGTGACGCCGCTGGACCGCCGCACCCGGATCATCCTGCAGTCGGAACTGGTCGCCAACGAGGCGCCGCCGGTGACCAGCAGCGACGATCCGAGGGTGGCCGCGGCGCTGTCCGATCCGCTGGTCGCCGTCGGCTCCGACCGGCACGAGACCGGTGCGATGCTGGTGCACCGCACGCGGCAGAGCGAACTGCTGATGGCGGCCGGCATGGACCACCGGATCCTGGAGCCGGCCGAGCATTCGGTGCGCAGCGAGGTTCGTGACGACTGGGCGCGCATCACCGTGGTGTGCGAGCTGGAGCCGGGCGAGCACCTGACGCTGGTGAAGTTCCTCGGCTACGGCTGGTCCGGCACCCGGTCCGAACCGGCCGTGCGGGATCAGGTCGCGGCCGCGCTGACCGGGGCGATGCACGCCGGCTGGGACGGCCTGCTGGCCGCGCAACGCGAGTACTTGGACGAGTTCTGGGACGTCGCCGACGTGCAGGTGGACGGCGATGCCGCGGTGCAGCAGGCGGTCCGGTTCGGGCTGTTCCACGTCCTGCAGGCCGGCGCGCGCACCGAGCGGCGGTGCATCGCCGCCAAGGGCCTGACCGGTCCCGGGTACGACGGCCATGCCTTCTGGGATACCGAGGGTTTCGTGCTTCCGGTGCTCATCCTGACCAAACCGCAGGCGGCCGCGGACGCGTTGCGCTGGCGTGCCTCCATCCTGGACGCCGCGCGGCACCGCGCGCAGACGCTGGGGCTGGCCGGGGCGGCCTTTCCGTGGCGCACCATCAACGGGCAGGAGTCCGGGGCCTACTGGCCGGCGGGCACCGCCGCCTTCCACATCAACGCCGACATCGCCAGCGCCTTCGAGGACTATCGACTGGTCACCGGGGACGGCGAACTGGAGCGGGAGTGCGGGATGTCGGTGCTGGTCGAGACCGCTCGGCTGTGGTGCTCGATCGGCCACCACGACCGGGACGGACGATGGCACGTGGATGGCGTCACGGGGCCGGACGAGTACACCGCGGTGGTGGACGACAACGTGTTCACCAACCTGATGGCGGCCCGCAACCTGCGCATCGCCGCCGACGCCTGCGAGCGGAATCCGGACCTGGCCGCCGACGCCGGCGTGACCGGCGAGGAGATGGGCCGGTGGCGCGCCGCCGCCGAAGCCGTGCACATCCCGTACGACGAGGCGCTGGGGGTGCACCCGCAGTGCGAGAGCTTCACCCGGTACGACGAGTGGGACTTCGATGCCTGGGTGGGTCGGTACCCGCTGATGTTGCACGCGCCGTACTTCCAGCTGTATCGCAAGCAGGTCGTCAAGCAGGCCGACCTGGTGCTGGCCATGCAGTGGTGCCCGGAGGCCTTCACCGAGGAGCAGAAGGCGCGCAACCTGGACTACTACGAGCGCCGCACGGTGCGGGACTCGTCGCTGTCGGCGTGCACCCAGTCGGTGATGTGCGCGGCCGTCGGCCACGTGGAGCTGGCCTACGAGTACCTGCGCGAGGCCGCGCTGATGGATCTGCGCGACCTGCACCACAACACGGCGGACGGCCTGCACGTGGCGTCCCTGGCCGGCGCATGGACGGCCCTGGTGGAGGGGTTCGGCGGCCTGCGCGAGCATGGTCGACAGCTCAGCCTGGCGCCGGTGCTGCCGGAATCCTTGACCGGTCTGGCCTTCGGGGTGCGCTGGCGCGGCATACACCTGCGGCTGGAGATCGACCACGACACGGTGACGTGCACGCTGCCACGGCAGCGCAACTGCGAGGTGCCGCTGCAGCTGTACGGCCGGCACGAGACCGTGACCTGTGACGAGCCGCTGGTGCGCCCGATCCAGCGGCCGGTACGGTTGCTGCCCAGGCCGACCCAGCCGACCGGTCGGGAGCCGCTGGCCGCCGACCTGGCGCCGTCGCAGCGGCAGCGGCCCGAGCAGGCGATGATGCGAGGCGATGGCGGTCGGGTCCGCGACCCGGGGCGCCACTGACCGGGGGGCAGCGATGAGAAGGCCTCACTCGGTGCCCGGCGCCGCGCTCGTCGCCGCGCTCGCCGCGGGGGTGCTGGCGCTGGCCGGCTGCTCAAGCGTGGCAGGCGGTAGCGCCTCGTCCAGCGCTTCATCCGAAAGCGCCGCGCCGGGATCGTCCGGGGGCGCCTCGTCCGCGTCGAGCACGGCGCTCCCGTCGGGCGCCTCGGCCGGTACCGGACGGCCCAGCAGTGCACAGTCCAGCGGCGGCGAGCAGTCGAGCGGGGCCGGGCAGACGGGTAGCGCCTCGGCGTCGGGCGCGGCGAGCGGCAGCAGCGGCGCGTCGAGTTCCGGCAGCGGGACGGTGTCGGGCGCGTCGGGTGTTTCGGGCGCGTCGGGCGCGAGCGGCGCATCCGGCCCGGCGGACGGCCGATCCAGCAGTGCCGGCGTGCCGCAGCCCCCGGAGCCGATCACGCTGACCTTCCAGTCGCTGGCCTTCCAGAACACCACCATTGCGGCGACCACCAAGATCGTGAACGACTGGAACGCCGCCAACCCGAACATCCAGGTGACGCTGGAGCACGGCAGCTGGGACAGCGTGCACGATCAACTCGTCACCCAGTTCAAGGACGGGACGGCGCCGGACATCATTCACAACGCCGCCGACGGCATCCTGGAATTCGCGAAGCAGGGCTACCTCGCCGACCTGTCCCCGTACCTGTCCGCCGAGGTGAGATCCGGCGTCAGCGAAGGGGTGTGGCAGTCCGTGACGGTGGACGGCAAGATCATCGCGGCGCCGACGTTGCTGCAGACCTATGTCGTGTTCGCCAACAGCCAGGCCCTTGCCGACGCGGGCGTGACGCCGCCGAGCGGGGACACCATGTCCTGGGACGAGTTCCAGGCGCTGGCCAGGAAGGTGACCGCCGACGGCCGATTCGGTGTCGGATGGAGCCTGAAGACACCGACCGCGGCGATGATGAACCTGGCGCCGAACTTCGGCGGGACCTACTTCGACACGTCCTCCAGCCCGGCGACGATCGCGGTGGGGGAGAACGAGATGCAGGTTCCCACCCGGGTCCATGCCATGGCGATCGACGACAAGTCCCTCGACCCGACCAGCATCACGCAGACCGTCGGCGAGGTGCTGTCCGCGTTCTACGCCGGCAAGTTCGCGCTGATGGTGGCCGCGGACTACGCCGCTCAGCAGATTTCCGAACAGGCGCCGTCGGGATTCGCCTGGCAGGTCCTTCCCCCGCTGGCCGGGTCCTCGGCCGACCAGGCCGCCGATCCGCAAACGCTGTCCGTGTCGGCGAACTGCCAGCATCCGCGAGAGGCCACCGAGTTCATCAACTACTTCATGCGGAGCGCCAACCTGGCGGCCGTGGCCAAGGCCGGTGGGTTGATACCGGCGACCAACGGCGCCAGCGTCGAGTTGCTCGCGCAGACCGGGGGCGACGACGGCTGGGACCAGATCCTGGCCTCGGGCGCTCACCTGAGCTACGCGCCGTTCCTGATGGTGCCCCAGTACCCGCAATGGCGGGACCAGATCGCCACCCCGGCCTTCCAGCAGTACCTGGCCGGCGAGATCGACGAGGCCACGCTGGTCCGGAAGCTGACGGACGGCTGGTCCCAGGTCGTCGGCTGACCGGAACGCCCGCCGACCGTCCGGGCACCGGACGGCGCGGCGCGGTGCGGCCCGGGTGGCGGGATCCGTCAAACGGGCTGGCCGATCGATGCCCCATCCCCGCCGGACGGGAGTCCGACCGGCCTCGACCATCAACCGACGCTGCCGGGGCCAGCGCCCCGGCGGGCGTCACCCGAGATCTGCGGTGCTCACGTAACGGTGAGCGCGAACAGTCCCTTGATGCCTTCCAGGGTTCACATGGGTCTTCCGGGCCCCCACGCTCACGGGTAGCTGAGGCTCCACCACCGGCCACTCACTCGATCTTGCCGAGGAACGCCGAGGGATTGACCCGGGCCTGGCACGTGGCTATGGTCTGCTGCAAACGTCTTCAAGAACGTTTACATGCGGCGGAAGGATGATCATGCCGTGGTACCGGCGGGCGGCTGCGATTGTGGCATCCGGATTGGCTGTGGTGCTGGTCGTGGGGCTGGCGATGGCGGTGTCGGCGCGCAGACAGCAGGCCAATGGCACCGGTCCCGCGACAGCCGGGCGGGCGGCCGCGGCGGATGCTGGTAGCGAGCCGACAGGCACCATCGTCTCCGGCTCCGCGCCTTCCCCCGCCCTGCACGGCACCATCGAGTACCAGGTCTACCTGCCCGCCGGATACGCCCACTCGCAGGAGCGATACCCCACGCTGTACTTGCTCCACGGTCGCGGCGACACCATGGCGGCGTGGACCAGGGAGAAGGCAGACCTGGACCGGCTCATCGCGTCGGGATCGGTCGCCCCCTTCATCGTGGTGATGCCGGATGCGCCGTGGTCCGACCGTGGTAGCTGGTATGTCGATTCGCGCTACCGCGGTTCGGATTACCCGGGCCAGCCGGTGGAGACGGCGCTGACCAAGGATCTGGTGGCGCACGTGGACGCGACCTATCGCACCATGGCGCAGCGGCAGTCGCGCGCGGTCGGAGGCTATTCCATGGGCGGCGCCGGGGCGCTGCGCTTCCTGCTGGCCCACCCCGATGAGTTCGCTGCCGGCATCGTGCTGAGCCCAGCGGTCTACACGCCGGAGCCGCCGGCCGATTCCTCCACCAGGGACTACGGGGCGTTCGGCGTCGGCGGGGCACGCTTCGTTCCGGCCCGATACCGGCAGCTGAATTATCCGAACCTGCTCCGCAAGTTGGATCCGGCGCTGCCGCTACACGTGTTCTTGGCCGTGGGCGACGACGAGTACGTCAATCCGAAGCGGGCCGACGCCAACCATGACCTGGACTTCGAGACCGCGGTCGCCTACAACGCGTTGAAGCGGGTCCCCGGCATCACCGCCGAATTCCGGGAGCTGGACGGAGGGCACAACTGGGACGTCTGGCAGCCGGCGTTCGTCCAGGGCCTGACGGACATCAACCGCTACCTGACGACCGGTCGGGAGCATCCTCCGATGGACGCGGCCCTGCTGGGTTCGTCCGGCGACGACTGGGCGGGCGGCACGGTACCGACCTCCGACGGCGGAGTGACGGTCGCGCTGGGCACCTCCGGTTCGCTGGTCTCAAGCTCCGCCGGTGGGCTGGATGTGGCCGTGATCCGGCAGCGCGCCGACGGCACCAGGGAGTGGGCCGTGCAGTTCGGCACCGATGGCGACGATCGCCCGTACGGTATGGCACCTGAAGCGGACGGCGGCGTGCTAGTGGCCGGGTACACCAGCGGCGATCTGGACGGGCGGCATCCCGGCGCGTCCGGTGACGACGCATTCGTTGCCCGGCTCGAAGCGGACGGCTCGACGGGATGGGTGATGCAGTTCGGCGACCCGGCCCAGGCCGACCGGGTGTATGCGATCAGTCCGGACGGCTCCGGTGGCGCGTACCTGGCTGGCTACACCAAGGGCTCCGTCGATGGCCAGAGTGCCAACGCGGGGGACAAGGACGTGTTCCTGGCGCGGGTCGACCAGACCGGGAACCCGTTGTGGACCCGCCAGTTCGGCTCCGCTGGTGAGGACAAGGGCCTAGCGGTGACGGCGTTCCCCGGCGGGGTCGCGGTCGCGGGGGTGGCCGGTGACGCGCTGCCGGGGGCGGCCGCGGCCGGGGGTGGGGACGGCTACGTGGCCGCCTACGACCCGGACGGCACGCGGCTGTGGATCCGACAGATCGGCTCGCCCGCGTGGGACCTGTTCTACGGGCTCGCGGCCACGTCGGACGGCTCCCTGGTGGCGGGCGGCACCACGGAGGGGGATCTGGCCGGAGCCTCCGGCGGCACCGACGCCCTTGCGGTCAGGCTCAGCGCCGCCGGTGAGACCCAGTGGGTCCGCCAGATGGGCACTGCCGGGGACGACCAGGTGGCCGGCGTGGTACCCGGTCCGGACGGCGGCGCGATCCTGGTCGGTACCACGACTGGCGAGTTCGCCTCCTCCGTGGGCGGTGACGATGTATTCGTCACTCCCGTCACCTCCGACGGCACGCCCGCCGCCAGCGCGCAGTTCGGCACGTCGGCGGACGACGGCGCGGACAGTTACGGCGAGCCGAACCTCTTTGCCGCAGCCGGATCGGAGCGGCTGTGGGTGTCCGGCGTCAGTTACGGCGATCCGGCGGGCGCCAGCAATGCCGGCTCCGGTGACGTGTTCGTCTGGTCCGGGCCGCTTCCGGGTGCCGCGCCGTGAGCGGTGTACCGTCCGCGCGAGGACGACGATGGTGACCCGGCCCACTCTCGGTCAGGTGGCGGAACTGGCCGGCGTGTCGGTGGCCTCGGTGTCGCGCGTGCTCAACGGCTTGCCGGCCAGCGCGGAGATGGCCCAGCGGGTACGCACCGCCGTCGACGAGTTGGGATACGTGCCCGACGCGATGGCTCGCTCGCTCAAGGTCGGGCGCACCGAGCAGTTGGCGCTGGTCGTCGCCGACGTGGGCAACCCGGTGTATGTCGCAATGATGCACGCCGTCGCCGAGACCGTCCGCGCATCGGGTTATCGGCTCGTGCTGTCCACCGACCAATCGGATCCCGATGAGGAACTCCGTATCCTGCAGGGGTTGTCGCACGGATACGCCGACGGCCTGATCATCTCGCCGCTGCGGGTCACCGACGCCCTGTTGACCGCGCTGGGCACGTTGAGGTTGCCCACGGTGGTCATCGGCTCCGTCCCGAAACACCTTGAGGTCGACAACGTCCGCGCGGATTCGGCCCGCGGTATCGGCATGGCGGTCGCGCACTTGATCGACACCGGCCGCCGCCGCATCGGCTTCGTGAACGGGCCACAGGACACCGTGCCGGGCAGGGCGCGACAGCGCGGGTTCGATCGCGCCGCTCGGCGACATTCTCTGGCGACCGAACAGTGTCCACAGATCGCAGCGGACGATTTCACCTTTGCCGCGGGTCGTCTGGCCGCGCGCGCCGTACTCCAGGAACATCGCCCCGAGGCGCTGGTCTGCGCCAACGACCTGCTGGCGGTCGGCGTCATCCACGAGCTGGATTCCATGGGACTGCGGGTCCCGGACGATGTCGCCGTGGTCGGCATGGACGACACGGACCTGGCCGAGATGGTGTTTCCCGGGCTGACCAGCGTCAGCCTCGGCTCGGCGGACCGTGGAACCATCGCCGCGACGATGCTGCTGGAACGGATCAAGGACCCCGGAAGGGCGCCGCGCCGGATCAAGGTGGCGCCCCACCTGGTGATACGCGGATCGACCGCGGCGCCGCTTCGGGCGGTCTCCGGAACCGGCGGCGCGAGCCAGGGGAGTCCCAGGTGAGCCAGACGAGCGCCGTGTTGCCGGCTCCCACTCCCATGCGATCGCGCCGCCGATACAGCCAGACGCGGGCCGCCCGTCGCGAGGTGTGGTTCCTGCTGCTGCCGGCGCTGATCCCGGTGGCGCTGTTCTCCGCCTGGCCGCTCATCCAGGGCATCTACCTCGGGTTCACCGACGCCCGCGCGGGGCGCGACGTCGTGATCTCCTTCGCCGGACTGGACAACTTTGAACGGCTGCTGCACTATCCGCTGTTCTGGGAGTCGTTCAAGATCGGTCTGATCTGGGCGCTGTCGGTGACCGTCATACAGTTCTTCCTGGCACTCGGTCTCGCGCTGCTGCTGAATATGAACCTCCGGTTCCGCGGGTTCGGTCGGGTGCTCGCGCTGGTGCCATGGGCCATGCCGCCGGTGATCGTGGCGATCATGTGGCGCTTGATGTTCGATCCGAGATCTGGTCCGGTGAACGGGGTCCTGCACTTCTTCGGCGTCATCGACCAGAACATCAACTGGTTGGGCACGTTCGGCACCGCGCTACCCGCGGTCATAGTCGTCGGAGTGTGGCGTGGCATGCCACAAACCACCATCACGTTGCTGGCCGGCCTGCAATCCGTCGACGGGTCGCTGCACGAGGCCGCGCAGGTGGACGGTGCCGGCAGTTGGCAGCGATTTCGGCACATCACCCTTCCCGCGCTGCGGCCGGTGATCGCCGCGATCACGAGCTTGGACTTCATCTGGAACTTCAACTCGTTCGACCTGGTGTACGTCCTGACCGCCGGCGGTCCCGGGGGGAAGACGATGTTGCCGATGCTATTCGCCTACAACGAGGCCTTCAAGTACGGCCATTTCGGGCTCGCGTCGGCCATGGGCGACGTGATGGTGATTCTGGTCGTGATCCTGTTGTTGTTCTACCTGCGCTCCCAGCTGCGGGCGGAACGATGACGGTCACCGCCGAGCGTTCACGAACCGTGCCATGGACCCGGCGATCGGCCATCGGTCGCCGAATGATCGGCCGGCCGCTGGCCTACCTGGCCATGATCGCCTACGCGATCTTCCTCGGGTTCCCCCTGGTGTGGTTGCTGTCGACGTCGCTCAAGACGCCGCAAGAGCTGGCGACGCTTGCTCCGAGCCTGATCCCCCGCAGCTGGGACTGGCAGAACTTCGCCGACGCCCTGGGCTCCCAGGATCTGGTACACGCTGGCGCCAACAGCCTCATCGTGGCCGTGTCATCCACCATCCTGGTCACCATCGTCGCCATGCCCGCGGCCTACGCGCTCGCGCGCTTTCGCACCCGGATGCGTGGCGTCGCCCTGGGCTGGATCCTCGTCTCGCAGGTGTTCCCGACCATCCTGATCGTCATCCCGCTCTTTTTGATTCTTCAGCAGTTCGGGCTCAACAACACCCTGCTCGGCCTGATCGTGGTGTATCTGGTGTGGTCGCTGCCGTTTGCCCTGTGGCTGCTGCAGGGCTATGTGGCCGGTATCCCGAAGGATCTGGAGGAGGCGGCCGCCGTCGATGGCGCGGGCCGGCTGCGGGTGCTCGTCTCGATCGTGTTGCCGCTCCTGCTGCCGGGCATCGTGGCCACGGCCCTGTTCTCCTTCGTGTCGGCGTGGAACGAATTCTTCTTCGCCCTGGTGCTGATCCAGGATCCGGCATTGAACACCCTGCCGCTGGCGCTGGCGAAATTCGTCGGACAGGTGGGTCAGGAGAAGCTCGGAGCCCTGGCGGCCGGATCGCTGCTGGCCACCATTCCCAGCCTGTTGTTCTTCTCATTCCTGCAGCGCCGGTTGACCTCCGGGCTGTTGACCGGCGCGGTGAAGGGCTGACCAGCCGGTGCCGCACTACCGATCCCGTGTACAGATAAGGAGAAATCGATGATCAGACGACACTCGCTCATCGCTACGCTCGCCGCTGGCGCGCTTGTGTTGGCAGGCTGCGCCACGGCTGGGGGCGGGGGATCCTCCTCGGGCGCCTCGTCCGGGACGAGCGCAGGTGGCTCGTCCGCCAGTGTCTCATCCGGATCCGGGTCAGCCGCGTCCTCCGCCGGCGGGAGCGGATCGTCCGGCGCGGGGAGTGGATCTGCCGCGAGCAGCGCGTCGGGAGGGAGCAGCGAATCGGCGGCGAGCAGCGGCTCGGCAGGGGGCAGCGCGTCGGAGGCGAGCGCTTCGTCTGCGTCCACCGGCGGGCAATCGACCGGCGCTGCGGTACCGCAGCCCGCACAGAAGCTTACGTTGACCTTCCAGTCGCTGGCCTTCCAGGACACCACCATCGCCGCGACCAAGAAGATCGTGGACGACTGGAACGCAGCTAACCCGAAGATCCAGATCAAGCTGGTACAGGGCAGTTGGGACAACGTGCACGACCAACTCGTGACCCAATTCCAGGGCAAGACGGCTCCCGACATCATCCACGACGCCGCCGACGACATTCTCGGCTTCGCCCAGCAGGGATACTTGGCGGACCTGTCGCCATACCTTGCCCCCGATGTGAAGTCCGGCGTCAGCGACGGCGTATGGAAGTCGGTGACGGTCAACGGCAAGGTCATCGCGGCGCCGACCCTGCTGCAGACCTATGTGGTGTTCGCCAACAGTAAGGCGATGGCGGATGGCGGGGTCGAGGCGCCCAGCGGGGACACGATGTCCTGGGACGACTTCCAGATGATGGCCAAGAAGCTGACCAAGGGCGGGAAGTATGGGGTGGGCTGGAGCTTGAAGTCCCCAACGGCCACGATGATGAACCTGGCGCTGAACTTCGGCGGCACGTACTTCGACACCTCGTCCGACCCTGCGAAGATCACCGTGGGGGACTCCGAGATGCAGGTTCCCACCCGCATTCACTCGATGGCGTTCGACGACAAGTCGATCGACCCGACCAGCATGACGCAGAGCGGGAGCGACGTGCTGCCGGCCTTCTACGCGGGCAAGTTCGCTCTGATGGTCGCCGGGGACTACGTGGCGCAGCAGATTTCCGAACAGGCGCCGGCGGGCTTCAGTTGGCAGGTGCTGCCTCCGCTGGCCGGAACCTCCGCCGATCAGGCCGCCGACCCGCAGACACTGTCCGTGTCCGCGGACAGCAAGCATCCCAAGGAGGCCACCGAGTTCATCAACTACTTCATGCGGAATGCGAACCTGGCGGCCGTGGCGCAGGGCGACTGGCTGATTCCGGCGACCCAGGGTGCTCGCGACGAGGTGCTCTCGCAGACCGGCGGCAAGAACGGCTGGGACCAGATCCTGGCCTCGGGTGAGCACATGACCAACGCGCCGTTCCTGATGGTGCCCCAGTATCCGCAGTGGAAGGACCAGATCGCCACGCCCGCGTTCCAGCAGTACCTGGCCGGGCAGATCGACAAGAGCGCGCTGGTGGGGCAACTGACCGACGGCTGGTCCCAGGTCGCCGGCGGCTGACGAGCCCGCTCGCTGTTCGGCTCGCGAGTTCGGGGTGGCGCTGGAACTGTGCGCGCAGTGTGTGGCGCCACCCCGGACCGACGAGCCCGGAAAGGAAGTTTCGATGGAGGTCCTGGAGGACGTCGCCGTCGGTACGCTACTCGGCGCCGCCGTGGGGGATGCGCTCGGCGGCGCCACCGAGGGGTGGTCGCCGGAGCAGACCCGTCACCGGTACGGCGGGGAGGTGACGGGGATCGTGCCGCCGTACTTCGACCGGTGGCGCGACGCCCGGCCCATCGCCCCGTACCACAAGGGCGACGGGCACATCACCGACGACACCCTGATGACACACGCCCTTGTCGAGGTGTACGCCCGCCGCCGGGACCACCTGGACGCCTACGCCGTCGCCGAGGACCTGGTGCCGTTGCTGATCGGCCAGCGCCGCTGGATCCCCGAGCTGGAGACCCACGCGCTGCTGTTGCAGCGGATCTTCCTGGCCGAGAAGTACATGGTGACCCGGCTGCACTACGGGCACGTCGACCCCAGGGAGGCGGGCACCGGCAACATCGTCAATTGCGGCGCGGCGATGTACCAGGCCCCGGTGGGCATCGTGAACGCCGGCGACCCGGCCGCCGCATACGCCGAGGCCATCGAGATCGCCGGGGCGCACCAGTCCAGCTACGGGCGGGAGGCCGCCGGGGTGTTCGCCGCGGCGGTGGCGGCCGCGGCGGCGCCCGGCGCGACGGCCGAGCAGGTGCTCGCGACCTGCCTGGAGCTGGCCAAGGACGGGACCAGGGCCGCGATCGGCGCGGTGGCGGACGCCGCGGCCGGCTTTGCCGAATGGCGGGACGCGCTGGCGGCCCTGCGCCGAGCCGTCGAGCCGTACGACACGGTCGGTCCCGACTACCGGGAGCCGGCGATGGACGCCCGCCGGCCGAGCCGGACCAAGTCCATCGAGGAGCTTCCGATCGCGCTCGGGCTGGTGCTGATCGCACGAGGCGATCCCACGCAGGCGATCCTGGGAGGCGTGAACTACGGCCGCGACGCGGATTCCATCGCCTCGATGGCCGGCGCCGTGGCCGGGGCACTGGGCGGCAGATCGGCGGTCCGGGCGGACTGGGCGGAGCAGGTCGGCGCGGCGTCCCGCACCGACCTGGTGGCGCCCGGCCTGGTGATCGCGCAGGTGGCTCGCGAGGTGTTCGACCGGGACGCCGAGCGGACGGCACTGGTGGCGGACCGGCGGACGGGCCTGCTGGCGGCGGCGCCCGCATGAGCCGGCTGTCCTGGGTGCAGCCGGAGGACCTGCTGGCACACGAGTTCGTCGCGGCGCGCGGGGAGGGCCGGCCGATCGACGACCTGGTGCGGCGCTGGAGCCGGGCCGGCGGCAGGGTGCGGGCACCCGTGTCAGGCACCGGAGCCGCACCGGCGCCGGCGGCGCTGCGGTCCCTGGCCGAGCGGCTGCTCGACGAGATCGCCG
>JBIQML010000017.1:0-19598 GCA_044463405.1 Nakamurella lactea
CCCGCGCTGCCTCCGACGGCGGGGGGCCGCCGCCCGGCCCCGCCCCGGCCCCGCCAGCGCCAACAGATGTCGGATCGACCGTGTCGGCGAGCACCGAGCCCATCCCCGGCACGACGCCGGTGACTGTCCCGACCGCCAGCGCCACCACCGTCCCCACGCCTGTCCCCGCGGACCAGCGCCTGGTGCTCGACATGAGCAGCGACGGGTCCGTCATCCGGGCGGTACGCGGAGACTGCCCGGTTGACGGTTCGTCGACCCCGGCCGAGATTCAGATATCCCAAGACGGCGGCCGGCGCTGGACGAGCGTGCCGTCCAACGCGACGGCGGTGCTGCGCATCGCGGCCTATCGCGGCGGCAATCTCCGGTACGTCGGCACCGATAGCACCTGCCAACCGGTCCAGAAGGACACCTCGGATGGCGGAGCAACCTGGGAGTCCACCAGCACCGCCGGATCCTGGTTCCTCGGCGTCGACGCGACGTCCCACACCATCGATGGACCCGCCGGGGCTACCGACGTCGGCTGCGCGCCAGTCGCGCTGGCCGGCATCGATGCGACGCACGCGATGGTCGCCTGCACCGACGGGACGGTACGCGCCACCGACGATGCCGGGAACACCTGGCGGACGGCCTCGCACTTGGCGGGCGTGGTCGCGATCTCGTTCGTCAGCGCCACACACGGGTACGCGCTGGCGGCGACCGAGCACTGCGCCGCGCAGGTGCTCGAAACCACCACCGGCGCGCAGGATTGGCGCCCGCTGGCCTGCCTGTCCGGTGGCAGTCCGCGCGGCATCGCGGCGGCGGGAGACAGAGTGCTGGCGCAGGTCGGAGCAACCTTGGACGCTAGCGATGACGGGGGAGGGACGTGGAGCACCGTCATCCAACAGGGTGACGCGAATGGGTGATGATTGCGCCGCGAAGGCTGAGCCGTGGCGGGTGCTGATGGTCTGCACGGCCAATCAGTGTCGCTCGCCCATGGCCGAGATGATGCTGACGGCCCGGCTATCCGGACAAAACGGCGCTGGCGGGCCCGACATGGCGCGGCCGTTACGGGTATCCAGCGCCGGAATCCGCGCAGTGCCCGGGTGCCCCGTCACGCCGGAAACCGCCGGTCAACTGACCCTGCGCGGCATCGATCCGACGGCATTCTGCTCCCGGCCGCTGACCGAGGATATGGTCCGCGAGGCCGACCTGGTGCTCACGGCCAGCAGGGAGCACCGCTCGCAGGTGCTGGAGCGGGTGCCGCTGGCGCTGCGCCGCACGTTCACCTTGCTGGAATTCGCCGCGATCGCCCCGACGGCGGCCGGGAACGCCGGAGGCGGTGACGCGATCGACCTGGCCGGCTGGGTCCGCGCGGCCGCGGCGCTGCGCGGCAGGTCACAGATCCCCGAGTATGACGTGCAAGACCCGGTGGGCGGGCCGGTGGTGGGTTTCGCGGCGGCGGCCGCGATCATCGAGGAGGCCACCGCGCGGATCGCCGCGGCGCTGTCCGCCGTCCGGTAGGTGGCGCCCGGACCCAAAGCGTCGGCGAGCAAGTGGAGCGGGCGAACGGTTCGTCGGCGCAGGTCAGTCGGCGTAGCGGCGGCGCTCGACCCGGTGCGGCCGGGCGTACTCCGCGCTGTGTCCGGCGTCACCAGGCGGTGGGGTCCGCTCGGCGCGCTGACCGTTGCCCGGTGCGGGATCAGCAGGGGCCTCGGCAGCACGCGGGGTCCACGAGGTGGGCGCGTCCGGTAGCGGCGCCACCTCCCAGGGCGCCCGCCGCGCGTCCACGGTGACGGTCTCGTCCGAGTGACGCGATTCCGGCGTGGTCCGCGGGCGCGGGTGGGGCGCCGGCTGCTGCGGTGGCGCCAACTGTGGCTGTGGCTGTGCCTGCGGGTACGGCGCCGGCCTGGTCGATGACGCGTGGCCGGGCGCGGGCGGCGTTTCGTTGGCCGAGGACGACGGGGTCGGCTCGCGCTCGGATGCCGGAGGGGGAGTAGCCGGCTGGGCAGGCCCCCGCCCGGGGGAGGCTGGCTCGGCCGGTGGCGCCGCACCAGGAGCCGGAGCAGAAGCCGGCGCCGGAGCGGTATCCGCCTTCGCCGGGGGCTGCGGCGCGTACCCGTACCCGTACCCGTATCCGTACCCGTAGCCGCCTTGGCCGCGCGTGGGCACGAAGTTCAGCACGCTGGCGAGCAGGGTCGCGCCGACCGCGGTGAGCCGCTGCGCCGCCTGGACCGCTTGCTCTCGCGTGGTCTTGCCGAATCGGACGAGCAGGATCGCGCCGTCGGTCTCCGTGGCGACCAGCGCCGCGTCGGTCACCGGCAGCAGCGGGGTGGCGTCCACGATCACGACCTCGTACCGGCCGCGGATCTCGTCCAGCACGGTCCGCATGGCCGCCGACTGCAGCAGCTCCGCCGGGTTGGGCGGGATGGTCCCGCTGGTGATGACGTCCATGCCGTGCTCGCCCCACGGCTGGATCACGTCGTCCAGGCTGGCCTTGCCGATCAGCAGCGTCGTCAGCCCGACCGCGGGTTCCAGGCTCAGGTACTGGGCGATGCGGGGCCGGCGCAGGTCGGCCTCCAGCAGCAGAGTGCGCGTCCCCGCCTCGGCTAGGCTGATCGCCAGGTTGGCCGCCGAGGTGGACTTGCCCTCACCGGGGATCGGGCTGGTGACCGTGAAGATCCGTGAGCGCTTGCCGGCGTCCAGGAACTGCAGGTTGGTGCGCAGCACCCGGAACGACTCGACCCGGTCGGAGGTTGGTTCGACCTGCGAGACCAGCGGCCGTTTGGGGGCCAGCGGGTCGTAGTGGATGGTGCCTAGCGTCGGCGAGTCGGTGAGCTCTTCCAGCAGCGCCGTCGCCTTGATGGTGTTGTCCAGCACCTCCCGCAGCACCGCGATGCCGAATCCGATGATCAGCCCGATCACGCCGCCGAGCGCCAAGTTCAGCTTGGGCCTGGGCGAGACGGCCTGCGTCGGTAGCGGTGCCTGGTCGGCCACGGTCGCCTTGATTGGCGTCTGCCCCTGCGGTGTGGAGCCCTCCAGAGTCGGCACGTAGGCGCTGAACACCTCGGCCGTCGTCTGCGAGAGCAACTGAGCGCGGGCCGGGCTTGGATCGGTGGCGGTGACCTGCAGGATCACCGTGTTGGTCACCGGCGTCGCGGTGATCTGGTTCAACAGATCGGTCGGTGATTCGGTCAGGTGCAGCTTCTTGATCACCATCTCCGCGACGGTGTTCCCCTCGATCAAGTTGGCATAGGACGCGACCCGGTCGCTGGAGAACTGGCTGCCCTGTAGCGCGTTGCCACTGGAGTCGGTGGCCGGGGTGGACACGAACAGCCGTGTGGTGGACGAGTACATCGGCGTGGTCAGCACGGTCAGGGCGGCGCCGGCTGCGATACCGAGCAGCAGGAGCGACACGATCAGCAGCCAGCGGCGGCGCAGGATGCGCAGGTAGTCCCGCAACTCCACGCGTAGCTCCTAGAGTGATCGATGTCTTGCTCGGTGTCGCAGCCCTGCTCAGTCTCGCATGCGGGGCGCGGTCAGCGTGCACGCCCGAGCCGTGCGGCGACAACCCGCTCCCAGCACTGTGCGGGCCAGGATCGATCCTGACCCGCACAAACAAAGCCGAAAGAAACCAGCGGTGACGAGCCGCTCAGGCGGACTGTCGCCGCGCGCGCCGGCTGACACCCAACCAGATCAGCCCGCCGCCGATGATAATGGCCAGCACGCCACCGATCGCGCCGAATACGATCATGTCGCGATTGGTACCGGTGTAGGAGAGGTTGCCGCCGCCGCCGGTCCCCTGGTTGCCCTGCACGGTCGCCACCGTGCTGGGAGCGGTCGAGGTGGATGCCGGCGCGGTGACGGTGACCTGGACCGACTCGCTCCGCCCGCTGGTCTGGCCGGTCGCGGTGATGGTGTTGACGCCGGTCGTGTTCAGCGTGACCGACGCGGTGAAGGTGCCCGCCGCGGTCGCCTGGACCGTGAACGGAGGCACATCATCGACGAAGGCCGCCCCGGCGGACCGCAGGCCGGATGCCGACACGGTGACGGAGATGGCTACGGTCTCGTTCGGGTCCATTCCGGTGCCGCTGATGGTGACGGCGCCGCCAGCGGTGATGGTTGTCGAGCTCACCGTGAGCGGTGGTGGTGGTGGTGGATAGGCCGACGTCGCCGCGAAGGCCGCCGTGGGAGCGACGATCAGGCCAACGAGGACGGCCACGAATACCGTCAGGCGTCGCATCATCCTGCGATCCACCCTTCCTGATGAAACCAGATGGGCCTACGGTCCACGGCTGGGCCCGGCAAACCCTGGCGGAACTGTATCGCAATGATCCACCGCATGCCATTAATTGCGTCGCTCTGCGGCATTTGCGGTCTTGTTCAACCCGTTTAGGTGATGGCTTGGGATGCCCCGGAGGCGACGTCACTCTCTGTAGCGCTTGGTGATCACGGCCGGTGTGGCGACTTGACCGTCATGTACGCAGCGTCAAAAATTTGCTTGATTGTGCAGGGCCGTTGCTTGGGGGGACAGCGCCGGAATCTGAAGGGTTGCGCGTGTCCAGGTGGGAGTGTCGAGTCCATAAGGCGGGCCGAGGTGTCGATCGTTGAGTGAGAGCCGAATGTCTCGCTCGGGTGGAACCGGTCCGTTGAGTTCTTTATCCGCGATTTGCACCGACATTCTGGCCTGGATTGTCGCGACCGACGTGGCGGCACTGGCGCGCTACGACTGGGACTTCGACCGCATGCATTGGGACGCGGTCGCCGTGCTGTCGCTGGCGCTGGCCGGCGCACAGATCGTCGTCGGCAGCCTGCTGGCGATGTACCGGCGCCGCTACCTGCCCGGCACCTTGGACGAGATGCGCGTCTTGGTCGTGTCCGCGACCGTGGTCGCCGTCCTCGCGACAACTGTCGTCGTGATCCTGCATCCGGTGCCGATTCCGCGAAGCCTGCCGTTCCTGGCCTGGGCGCTGGCGCTGCTGGGCATGGGCGCGATCCGGATTGTCAAGCGCCTGATTAGGCAGGCCGGCAGCAAGCCCTCGGGCGCGGAACCGGTGCTGGTGCTCGGCGCTGGATGGATGGGTAGCGCGCTGGTCCTGCGGATGATCCGTGACCCTGATTCACCATTCCTGCCGGTCGGATTCCTGGACGACGATCCCCGAAAGCGCAATCTGCAGATTCATGGCGTTCGGGTGCGGGGGGTGTTCGACGACCTGCACCGGGTCGCGGCGGAGATTGGTGCCACGAAGGCGATCGTGGCGGTGAACGCGGCGGACTCGGCGATGCTGCGGCGGATCTCCGACGCGGCAGACGAGGTGGGCATCGAGTGCCTGGTGCTGCCGCCGCTACGGGACGTGCTGCGCGATCGACAGCTCAGCCTGGCGTCGTTGCGCAAGCTCGACGTGGAGGATGTGATCGGCCGTCAGCCCGTCGACACGGACGTGCAATCGATCGCCGAATACGTCACTGGCCGCAGGGTGCTGGTGACGGGCGCCGGCGGATCGATCGGCTCGGAATTGTGTCGCCAGTTGCACAAGTTCGGACCGGCCGAACTGGTAATGCTCGACCGGGACGAATCGGCGCTGCACGCGGTGGAGCTGTCGATCTACGGCCGGGCGTTGCTGGAGTCGCCCGAGATCGTCCTGGTTGACATTCGCGACCGCGGAGGCCTAGATGACGTCTTCCTCGAGCACCAGCCGCAGGTCGTGTTCCACGCGGCCGCACTAAAGCACCTGACCCTTCTGGAACGTTACCCAAACGAGGCGCTGAAGAGCAACGTAGAAGGATCGCTGAACGTGCTGCGGGCCGCAGCCGCACATGGGGTCGAGCACTTCGTGAACATCTCCACCGACAAGGCCGCCAACCCGACCAGCGCGCTGGGCTATTCCAAACGGCTTGCCGAGCGCCTGACGGCCTGGTTCGACGGCCAAAGCGACGGCGCTACGTTCCTGTCTGTGCGATTCGGCAACGTGCTCGGCAGCCGCGGTTCCGTGTTGGATACCTTCGCCGCCCAGATCGAGAACGGCGGCCCGGTGACAGTGACCGATCCCGAGGTAAGCCGCTTTTTCATGACGATCCCGGAGGCGTGCCAGCTGGTGATCCAGGCCGGAGCCATCGGTCGCGGCGGGGAGGCTCTGGTGCTGGATATGGGCGAACCGGTGAAGATCGTCGACGTGGCCAAGCGAATGATCGCCATGTCCGGGCGGCAGGCCGACATCGTGATCACCGGGCTGCGACCAGGGGAGAAGATGCACGAGGAACTGTTGGCTGCAGATGAGGTAGGTGAGCGCCCGCTTCACCCACTGATCGCCCATGTGCACGTGCCGCCACTAAGCCCAGACGACATCGGCGCGCAGCCCTGGGTGCGCCGGATCCTGGCACGGCACGACGAAAGCCGCCGCGCGCTGAACCCTGCAGCGGTATAATCCACAACGCGCGAGATGATTAGAAAAACGCAAGACTTGAACTTCCCAGACGATGCTCTTGTTACAGCGGCGCTTGCCGCTTTCATCGCCTCGGCGTCGCTAATAATAGTCGTGCCAGTGCTTCGCCGGTTCTTCTTGGATGCGCCGAACCACCGCTCAAGCCATCGCACACCGGTACCGCGCGGTGCAGGGATTGCGCTGTTGGCAGGGTTCACATTCGCAAGCGTTCCGCAGGCTATCCACTCCACTGGCATACTGATGATCACCATCGCAGCGGTAATTCTTGGGTTGATCGGGCTCCTAGATGATCGACTAAATCTACCGACAGTTCCCCGCCTCGTAGGCCAAGCAGTAATAGCAAGCGTCCTAGTGATGATCATTTTGCGCCCTGAAAGGCTTGCTGACGTTGCTGCGGGTTGCTGCGCCATTATCGCCGTTGTCGGATATACTAATGCATTCAATTTTATGGACGGTTTGAATGGCATCTCCGCTTTCAATGCGATGGTCGCTACAGCATGGTTCGCCCTGTGTTCCTACGAGAAGCAGGATCTGCGGCTCGCAACTGTGCTGTTAGCACTGACGGCGATCTTGGTCGTGTTTCTGCCATGGAACTATCCAAGGGCGTTAGTATTCCTCGGCGACGCGGGAAGCTATTCAATCGGCGCGATACTAGTCCTATCGGCGCTGACGCTTTGGAAAGACGGTGTCGCTTTGCCAGCGGCGTTGGCGCCGCTTGTAGTCTATTTTGCTGATACCGGAATAACTCTCGCTAAGAGAATTGTAAAGCGCCGCAGTTGGAACGAGCCTCATCGTGAACACGTGTATCAGCGGATGGTCGATTCTGGACGAATGAATCCAGCCTACGCTGCTCCACTAGTCGCAATCTTCTCGTTCGGTGAATGTCTCGCATGGCATCTGTTGTCGGATACGAGCATTCCTCTCGCGCTGATCGTAATGCTCGCAATCCTAGGCGCCTATCTAACGCTGCCTCAGGCGTCTCGGCTGATCGCGCGGGCCGTTCTTAGTGAAGGCGCCTGAGATTTATGAGAGCCACGAACCGCGGCGAGACACTGGGTCTCGCATTCGGCCGCTACCGGTGGGTTCTACGGCATCGTCGGTGTGGTCGGATCCCCCGATGCTAACGTTTCGAACCCGCGATCTGCCGACTTGCATGGACGAATGCGACAGCGCATGCTGATTAGTCGCCGGATCGTTAACGCGAAGCTGAGGGCTCGCTGCGGTACTCGAGAATGCAGAAGCTGACCAGGAGTAGAGCACATGAGAGTAGTCGTGGTTGGAGGCGACGGATTCATTGGGTCCGCTGTGGTTCGTGCCCTAATTCAACATGGGCACACGGCACTTTCCGTGAGGGCGCCAAGAGTACGTGCTACTGGACAACGACTGTCGGACCTCGCCCACGACGCTGACCGATTTGCCTCACAAACCCAGTCGCTCAGCGAAATATTTGTGGGCTCCGATGCCGTGATAAACGCCGCGGGCATAGCCGACGCCTCTTCGACGGATGCTCGAAGTCTTTTGGGAGCTAATGCTGTCTTGCCCAGGCTTATATTGCAAAACGCACGAAAGGCTGGGGTAAGGCGCCTTCTACATGTCTCGTCCACAGCCGTTCAAGGGCGCAGATCACCGATAACTGAAACGTCCGAGGCCGCGCCAGCGAGTCTCTACGGCTATTCGAAAGCGGCTGGCGAGCGCCTGATTGAGTCAGGCCCATGTGCCACAATATTCCGTCCTACATCAGTACATGACGTGAGCCGGCAAATGACGAGGCGCATGGTTCGACTCCTCCGGTCAAAGCTCGCAAGTGTTGCAGGAGATGGGCAGCGCCCTACGCCCCAGGTACTTCTGCCAAATGTCGCGGACGCGATCGTTGCGACGGTTACAGCTGCATCGCCTCCGCGTATTGTAGTACAACCTTCCGAAGGCCTGACCACTGCAGATTTGGTGCGGGTTTTGGGCGCGCATGAACCAATCTACGTGCCGACACCACTTGCACAGCGGGCGCTAGCCGCGCTCTATCTCGCATCTTCCACGACCGCTCTCAGCCCAGCGGTTCCTCGTAGACTTGAGATGCTGTGGTTCGGGCAGGAGCAAGAAGGAGGATGGCTCGAATCCGTCAACTGGTCCGCGCGCGTGGGACGTGAGGGATGGATAAGCCTAGGGAATGAGTTGAGGGCAGCCATTTGATCGCAGATGTCGCTGGCTTGGGCATTTCCCAAGTGTCCCCCACATCGCAGCACCTGGAGCTAGCTGCCCGTTGCAACCCATCGCCCCTTGCTCCTCTATACCGGCTAACGAGGAGTCTTTCATGACCGACTGGCTTGATCGGGTATCTGTCGCTGGTATCGAGCTTTCGGTCGGCCTGGACCGGAACGGCACGTCACGATGTCCGAGCGGCCGCGGGACATTATGGCCGTCGGAGCCGGCGCAGCGGCGCCGACGGCTACGCCAACTTATGCGCGCGCCACTCGATACCCAATTGGAGAGTTTCTGGAAATGCGCTCTATGACGACATCCTGCAAGCTGGTCGTAGTGGGCCAAGGTTACGTTGGCCTACCGATTTCGATACGTGCAGTTGAGGTTGGCTATCATGTCGTAGGCGTCGATGTGAACAAGTCGAGAGTCCAGCGGTTGGCTGCTGGCCGATCCTATATAGAAGACGTCTCAGAGCCAGCCGTTAGGGTAGCCTTAGGCACTGGACGATTCACGCCATCTACGTCCTTCGACGCCGCAGAAGGCTTCGACTTTGCCATCATCACAGTACCTACACCCCTGAACGAAGGTCTCCCCGATCTCTCCTTTATCGAGAATGCCGGCGCACGGTTGGCGCCTCACGTACGCCGAGGATCGACCGTCGTCCTCGAGTCGACCACCTACCCAGGGACCACGGATGAACTTCTGATACCGATCTTAGAACGTGGATCAAACCTGCGTGCAGGCATTGACTTCCACGTCGGATACTCACCAGAACGCATCGACCCGGGTAACGCAACCTACGACTTCGTCAATACGCCCAAGGTAGTGTCTGGGATTGACGCACCGTCGTTGGGTGCTGTCAGAGGACTGTACAGTTCGCTGGTCGAGCGGGTTGTACCTGTTTCTAGTTGCAAGGTCGCAGAATTGACGAAACTTCTGGAGAATACGTTCCGACATGTGAATATCGCGCTCGTCAACGAGCTTGCGATGTTTTCGCATGACCTCGGGATCAACCTCTGGGAGGCTATCGACGCCTCGTCAACAAAGCCGTTCGGCTTCATGCGTTTCACCCCTGGGCCGGGTGTCGGTGGCCACTGCCTCCCAGTTGACCCTTCCTATCTCTCCTGGCAAGTGAAGCGCACCCTAGGCAGTCCATTTCGCTTCGTTGAACTCGCCAACGACGTCAATGACCATATGCCCGACTACGTCGTACGGCGTATCCAGTTGATCCTCAATGATCAAGGACGGGCCGTCCGCGGCAGCCGAGTTTTGCTGCTCGGCATGGCATACAAAAGGAACACCAGTGACATGCGGGAGTCGCCAGCCACACGAGTCGCGCAACTCTTGAGGGAACTTGGCGCCGCAGTATCGTACCTTGACACGCACATTGCGGAGCGTCCCGACCTTCAGGCCCGACGAGTCGGCAGCCTCCCCGAGGCACTCGCCGAAGGCCCGCACCTAATTGTGCTCCTGACAGACCACGACGATGTCGAGTACAGATTGCTAGCCGGCACGACGCCGGTTCTTGACTGTAAGAATCGAGTGGGTGACCTTGTGAATGCAGTGGCCCTCTGAACGTTGGCGATTGTGGCAGCGCAGGCGCCCGCCGCCAACAGATGTGCCCGTGAATGAATGTTTCGAATTAGGGAAAAGGCGCCATACTGTCTCCCCAGTAGCGATTCGACCCCCACGGACACCGGAATCTAAAGAAGGAGGTGATTTGATGCCACGCGATGCATGACTGGAGTAGATTGGTCGCAATCCTCTACGGACAAGTTTCCGAAGTAGATGCTATCGGGATTAGGGTAGATGCGGCGTCGCGCCTACCTGACACTGCAACTCTGAGGGGTACTGGCATCATGGTCCGAACATATCCGCTGGGCGAGCAGCAGGTTTGTACGTCAGCGTTAAGTCGTTGATGACAGTGGCGAAGGAGCCGCGACTCGCGCGCTTCGAGGAGCAAGCCCAATGAAGGTTCTTGTAACAGGCGGAGCTGGCTTCGTGGGGGGAAACCTCTGCCGCCATCTCGTAGGGCGCGGGCACCAAGTCACTGTGATCGATGACCTGAGCACCGGTTACCGATCTAACCTTATCGGTGTCCCGGCGAGGCTGCATGTTGGCTCAATCCTTGACGCAGAGTTGCTTGCCGGATTGGTTGTAGACGCTGACGCTATCGTCCACCTGGCTGCACGCGGATCGGTTCCCCGTTCCGTGGACGACCCGCTCCGGACCAACAAGGTGAACGTCGCCGGCACCCTGAACGTTTTGGAGGCAGCACGTCAGGGCAATGTCTACACGATCGTGGCATCATCGTCATCCGTTTATGGCGCAAATCCAACGCAACCGAAACACGAGGAACTCACTCCCCGGCCATTGAGCCCGTATGCGGTGAGCAAGTTGGCGGCCGAGTCGTACGGCATTGCTTTCGCAAGCACGTACGGACTCGAGACCTTAGTCTTTCGCTTTTTCAATATTTACGGTCCGCTGCAGTCGGCGAGGCATGCATACGCCGCCGTAATACCATGCTTTCTATCTGCCCTGATTGACGGTGAACCTCTGAAAGTGTTCGGTGATGGCAAGCAGTCACGGGATTTTACATCGGTGTATTCCGTTGTTTCCGTACTCGCGGACGCGATTGAGCGACGAGTTACCTATCAGCGCCCTGTCAACTTGGCATTTGGCACAAGTACCACTCTACTGGATCTCATTGCACACTTGGAGGAACTCACTGGGCTCAAGGCGAAGGTCAACCATTTTGCATCTCGCGTTGGTGACGTCCGCTGCTCACGAGCAGATAATAGAGTGCTGCGCTCCCTATTTCCAAGTGCCGTAGCCAGGCCATTGGACGAGGGCCTAGCGGATACAATTTCATGGTTCCGTGAAACGAGCGCGAAGCAGTGGTAGCAGCAAACCGTCCCAAGATGCTGGTTGCCACCACCAACCCTGTGACGGCGTGGACGATCATGCGCGGTCAGCTCCGATTCCTCGAGTCTGAGGGCTACGATGTCTTGTTCGTTTCTGCGCCGGGGGACCTGCTCGACGCGACTGGCGAGCGCGAAGGCGTTCGCACCGTCCCGGTTGCCATGGAGCGACCAATCAGCATACGCGCGGATGTAAGAGCACTTAAACGACTCTTCCACGTGTTCAGAGCTGAGCACCCAGAGATATCTATGGTGAGCACACCCAAGGCGGGACTGCTCGGTGGTATCGCCGCATGGGCCACCCGCGTGCCGACCCGTATCTATGTCTTGCGCGGCCTACGTCTAGAAACGGCACATGGAGTGCAACGGGTTCTGCTCTGGCTACTTGAATGGCTCGCGCTGCACCTAGCCCATAGTGTGATCGTTGTCAGCCCGAGCCTGCTGGCACGGACCAGACAGTTGCACCTCTTGAATATTCGGCGAGGAGTAGTGCTCGGTGCCGGAGCAAGCAATGGCGTCGACTCGGCTCGCTTCGCTCCGACACCGGAAAGAAGAATGGCAGCGCGGGCGATACGTGCGACGTTTGGCATACCTTCAGACGCGTTCGTTTTCGGATACGTCGGTCGACTCGCACCCGATAAGGGCGTAAGGGAGCTTGCGTCGGCGTTCGCGTCTCTCGCTGCGGTACGAGAGGACGTCTGGCTACTGATGGTCGGTCCGCAAGATTCTGCTGGGTTGTCTCGGGGCCCCGCCGCCAGCATCGAATCCATACCGCGGGTTGTTTTTACCGGTTGGCTGCCGGAGCCAGCGGATGTTTACGGCGTCTTGGACGCGCTGGTTTTGCCCACACACAGGGAGGGGTTTCCGAACGTTTCCATCGAGGCGGCAGCAGCCCGGTTGCCAGTAATCACGACCAGCGCGACGGGAGCAATCGATTCGATTCGGCCTGGTGTCACCGGCATGCTTGTTCCGCCGCGTGACCCTAGCGCGCTGCTTGCCGCCATGAGCGCGCTCGCAGGCGATCGGGAACGTGCCGTTCGTATGGGCGTTCGCGGGCAGGAGTTTGTCGCAGCAGAATTCACGAATGCGACGGTCTGGAACCATCTGGCCAAGCATCTCGATACTGTACGAGGCAACCGATCGTGGTAATCGGAATCACGCCTTCAATGGCGCACTGGTGTTCGTACCCGCAAGGCGGTAACCTTTCGAGGCTGCCGCTGTCGTCACCCCGGTCTTGCTGGGGAAAGCAATACCGTCAACTGGTTTCGAATGGCACCCGACGGACCCACGCGGCCCGATGCCGCGTTAAGGGCGAGCCCCAGAATCGGGCGCCGAGTGCTGTCTCAGGCCCCGACGGCGCGCCAGCGGACGGTGATGGGACGCCCGATACGATGCTTCGGTGGCCGATGACCTGGACGGGATGTGTTCGATGGGCGGAGTCCGGTGCCGACGACGGCACCGTCACCGCCACCGACATGACCGACGGAGCCCCGGTTATGAGTCAGACTTGCAAGGATTATCGCTCGCACCAGCACGGCCACCGCCGTGGGCGCTCGACGTGGCGCGTCTACAAGCGCCGCCGGCGCGTCGTATGGGCCGTGGTCATCGCCGTCGGCGGCATCGTGCTGGCCGCGGCCTGGGTGGGCTTCCGGCTCTGGCAGGCACACGGGACGCTAAGCAAGCTGCAGAGCGATGCCGGAGCCGCGCGCAGCGAGGCTCACGACTTCCTGTGGTCCACCGTCCAGCACCTGGGCGTGATCGGCCCGACCCTGCGGGCCGTCCGCATCATCGCCGATTCGGTGGACGGACTATGCTGGCAGACGCTCCCGCCGCTGGCGGCCGTGGCGCCCGGCTCAAACCCGACGCAGCTTGCCCCGAGGGGCGGCGTCGTCGACGTCTCGGCGCTGCAGAAGGCCGCGCCAGAGATCCTGCAGGCGACGAAGGCCATCCACGCCTTGCAGGGCACCGTGGACGGCATCAACCCGATTCCGAAGCTTTCCCCTGACGCCAGGCCAATGCGCGCAATATACGAGCAGCGCTCGGACACCACAATGGACGGAGGGATCGCGAGCGACCTCGTGGCACCGCCAGAAGCGCTTAAAGGCGCGGGCCTCGTAACACTTTCGAACGGATGGCAACTCACCGTCTCGATTGCCGTAACCGACCTAGTGTCGGAAGCCGGTCTAACGACTGATAAGGCGAGGCCGCGTCGCGACCTGTTCCAAGAAGCGCCCTCGTCGGTGCTTGCGGTGCTCGCTTGTGGCCAAAGGATCGGTCTAGGTGAGCCGAGCGCATCTCGGGCGGATGGCATCCCAATACAGACCGGCGGCTACGTGCCGTGCACAAGCGCGATGCCGAAGAGCACCCTGATTCACCACAGAACCAACGCAGGAGGGCAAGAATGACGACTTCCTTGTCAGGGAAGCGATTCTTAGTGACGGGCGGAACAGGTTCATTCGGGAGTACGATGGTACGCCACCTCCTCGCGGAGGGTGCGGAACTCGTCCACATTTTGAGCCGTGATGAGGCAAAGCAGGATGCGATGCGACGGCAGCTCGACGACAGTCGAGTTAGGTTCTTCCTAGGGGACGTTCGAGACTACCAAAGCGTGGCTCGGGCCACTAGGAGTGTGGAATTCGTATTCCATGCCGCAGCATTAAAGCAGGTGCCAAGTTGTGAATTCTTTCCCGATCAAGCTGTTAAAACTAACGTTATCGGCAGTCAGCACGTGATTGAGGCCGCGCGAGTCTATAATGCTCGATCAGTGGTATGTCTCAGCACCGACAAGGCGGTATATCCGGTTAATGCGATGGGAATGACGAAGGCGTTGATGGAAAAGACCGCTCAATCATTTGCAAGAAGCAACCCTGATAGCTCGACGATCGTTTCGACCACTAGGTATGGCAACGTGATGTACAGTCGAGGATCAGTGATACCATTGTTTGTCGAGCAAATTCGTAATGGAGAGCCACTGACTATCACGGAGCCGAGGATGACCCGCTTCCTCATGTCACTAGAACATAGCGTCGCACTCGTCGAGCATGCATTCTTTCACGCGAAACCCGGTGATCTGTTCGTCAAGAAGGCACCTGCATGCACCGTGGAGGTTCTCGCGCAAGCAGTTTCAGAACTCATGGGCGTCACGCCCAATCTGAAGGTCATCGGAATACGACACGGTGAGAAGATCCACGAGACGCTGCTGTCGAGTGCCGAAATGAGCACGGCTTGCGATCAGGGAGACTACTATCGAGTTCCGCTTGATGCGCGATCACTAGACTATAGCCAGTATGTCGAGGTAGGCTCGATGAGAGAGCGCCGCAGCGAAGACTATGGTTCGAACACTACCCAGCAACTCTCCGTCGAAGAAACGAAGTCGCTCCTAATGACGTTGCCAGAGATGCAGAAGGCTGTGGCCGGGTAATTGTGAACGTCGTCGTCACTGGCTCGGCAGGTTTTCTTGGCTGGCACACGCGTCTGCGGCTCGATGCCACGACCGATCACGCAGTGGTCCCCGTATCGCGACACAACTGGGCAGATCTACCCGCCCTCATGAGTAAGGCAGACGCCGTCATCCATCTAGCAGGAGTCAACCGCGGCACACCTGACAAGGTCAGCCAGGGCAATCTCGCCTTAGCTAGAAACCTCGCCGCAGCTGTACGAGCCTCGCGCCGAAAGATAAGAGTAGTTTACGCGTCAACCATCCAAGTTGACCGGCCCGGGCCATATGGCGACTCCAAGAGAATGGCCGGCGACATTCTTGCGGCCGTTGCGGATGAAATTGGGGCACGCTACACTGCGGTCATCCTTCCGAATATCTTCGGCGCGCATTGTAGGCCCTATTACAACGCGTTCAGTGCCACGTTTATTGAGCATGTCATTAAGGGAACAGAACCTGTAATAGATGACAATCGCGTGCAACTGCTGCATGCTCAAGACGCAGCTGCTGGTTTCATACAGGCTCTTTCCGCGAAGGAAGGTAAAATAAGCTTACCTGGATTCGACATTGGTGTTCGTGAAGTCTGGAGCATGCTCAAAGAATTCCATACGGTATACGAACCGAACGGTGACCTGCCCGACCTGTCGACGAAGCTCCGTGTCGATCTGTTCAATGCGTACCGAGCAGCATTGTTCCCTACGCACGCTCCCATCAAGCTCGATCGGCATGTGGATCACCGCGGCGCATTCGTTGAGACCGTACGGAACCGTGGTGGGGGCGGTCAGACTTCCTTTTCGACCACTAAACCAGGGCTGACTCGGGGGAACCACTACCATCTATCGAAGATCGAACGTTTTGTGGTTATACGTGGCCATGCGACCATTGAGCTCCGCCGCATGTTCACCGACCGAATCATCTCATTCGACGTCTATGATGATTGTCCGGTAGCTATAGATATGCCGATAGGCTGGGCTCACAGCATAACCAATATCGGCGATAACTTGCTGCTCACACAATTCTGGAGCCACGACATATTCCGGCCCGATGAACCCGACACGTTCAGGGAGCCTGTTCGGCCCACGAGGTGCGAGTCATGAAGATCATGACGGTCGTCGGCACACGCCCCGAGCTCATCAGACTCTCGAGGGTGATATACCGGCTCGACTCAACGGACGGCATCGAACATATACTCGTTCATACCGGACAAAACTATGATTACGAACTGAATCAGATCTTCTTTGAGGATCTTCGCATTCGCAGGCCGGACTACCTGCTAGGTGTCGACACTAGCACACTCGGTGCAATGCTTGGGGGCGTGCTGATCGCGGTTGAGCGTGTGATCCTCGACGAACGACCTGACGCATTCCTAATACTCGGTGACACAAACTCGAGTATCGCCGCCATTATCGCGCGCCGGCTTAGGGTGCCCGTTTATCATATGGAAGCGGGAAACCGATCGTTCGACTTAAACGTACCCGAGGAAACCAACCGCTGCCTTGTTGATCACGTCAGTGACTTCAATTTGGTCTACTCCGAGCACGCTCGGCGTAATCTCCTCGCCGAGGGGATACACCCGCGGCGCATCCTCAAGACCGGCTCGCCCATGCGCGAGGTATTGGAGTTCTATCGCTCCGACATCGAAGCGTCGACAGTTCTAGCCGACAAGGGCTTAACCGAGGGCAGCTACTTCCTCGTTAGCGCTCATCGCGAGGAAAACGTCGACCCGCCCGAGCGACTCATGATGCTGCTTCGCTGCCTTGAGGCGGTTCACGCACGTTTCGAACTCCCGATCTATGTGGCGACCCATCCGCGCACTCGCAAACGTATAGAAGACCTGCCGGGATGGACTAATCCAGAACAAATAACCTTCAATGTACCCTTGGGTTTCCACGACTACAACAAACTGCAACTATCCGCCGCGTGTTGTCTGAGCGATTCAGGCACTATAGCGGAGGAATCAACACTACTCGGATTTCCCGCGGTGACACTCCGCGACGCAATCGAACGTCCAGAGGCGCTTGATACCGCTGGAATCACGATGACAGGTCTGAACCCCGAGGACGTCGTAACCGCTGTCGCCGTCGCCTTGAGCAATGAGTACTCGAGAAATGGCCCGAGCAGATTGACGCCTAAAGACTATATGGTCGACAACGCGAGTCAACGAGCGGTCCAGTTCATTCTGTCTACTGCAAGACGTCACCACCAGTGGGCCGGCATCCGACCGTACGGCGTCAGCGGACCGGCGACACCGTGACACGGCCCAGGCGCCCGCAGCTCCTGTATGTCGGGTTCTTCCGGTTGCCTGACCGTAATGCGAGCGCACACCGAGTTCTTGCTAACGCGAAAGGGCTGCGCGCAGCTGGTATGGATGTAATACTCGCGGAAGTAGGCGACGACAATGGCCGCGCCGGGCCCCCAGAACGTCTGCCTGACTGCGAGGGATTCGCGCACTACCGGCTTCCTATGAAGGAATACCCGGTTCTCGATCACCCGCGCCTTTCCACGCGGCAGGTTATCAAGTTATTAGCAACCCTGGGTAACCCGCGCGCGATCATGGCGTACAATTATCCAGCAATACCGCTGGCCCAGCTGGTATTATATTGTCATCGGGCGGGAATAACATGTGCGGCGGATATAACTGAATGGTACGGTGTCCGCGAACTAACGCTCGGGATACCAAAGCTCCTGAAGTGGGCTGACACATCTCTGCGAATGCGAGTCATCCATCCGCGGATGGACGTCCTCGTCGTCATCTCCAAATGGTTGGAGGACTTTTACAGCGAACGTAATCACGGAATCCTAATGCGAATTCCACCACTCGTCGACTCCTCAGACTCTAAGTGGCATCAGGACTCGGAGGTGACTACCCCCGGATCGCTGAGGCTCGCGTATGCGGGGTCGCCAAGTCGGGACAAGGAACGTCTCGACTTGGTGATTGCAGCGGTGATCGAAGCCGCGCGAACCTCCAAGATAGTGCTACACGTAATCGGCTTGAGCGAACATCAGTTTAAGTGTATGTACGCCTGGCAAGGTGAGCTACCAAGCGACATTATAACATTTCACGGCCGGTTGAGTCACCAGGAATCGTTGCGCTGGGTCGGGGCCTGTGACTATACAATAATCATTCGCGATCAGTCACGGCTCGTGAACGCAGGTTTTCCCACGAAGTTTGTCGAAAGTATTACTCTTGGGACGCCGGTGTTGGTAACCTCGCATCCAGACTTATCGGAGTTCCTCTCGGAGGGGCGAAACGGCCGAGTCACCGACGCGGACAGCCTGTCTGAGGACTTGCGGCGTCTCCGTTCGCAGCTGGCTCCTCCAGTTTCTCGAAGACTGTTCGACGTGTCGAGATACGACGCGGTATTTCACGAGCTTGCCCGTGCGCTAAGGGGGCCATAATGCGACGCCCGCGCGTCATGTTGCACACAATTATGCCGAATCAGATCAGCGGGCCGAACTCTGCCGCTCGTCGTATCAAGAATTCGCGGCTCTCCGAGCGCTACGAATTCGGTGAGGTCACGCAGACATTCCACGCAGGCGGGACGATTAGTGTCGCATTGATACGCGATTTGAGAGCCCAAATCAAGGCGTTCGACCCGCATCTGATCCATTTATCGGGGCTTCAAAGTTCAGGGTTTCACGCTGCGATCGCCGCCCGACTTGCGGCGCGCGTGCCAATCCTAGTAACCATCAGGGGATTTTCCGGCGACGCCCTCGACCTACCGACGTTCCGGCGTGTCGCCTTCAATTTCGCGGTGGAGCCGCTAACTCTTTCGCTATCAACGCGGTTTACGACGGTAACTCGTGATGCGAGTCGTAGACGGATGGTTCGAACATTCGGGTGGAAGTACGCGGGCGCGATTCACAATGCCGCCCCAGCGTGGCGGCTCGAGAGGCTTGGCGAAGTCGCGCTGCGCGAGGCGCGTGCACGTCTCGGGCTACCCGCGGGTTTCGTTGTCACGGTGATCGGCCGAATGGTCACGGACAAGGGGATCCCGACTGTTCTTGACGTCGCGCGTATGCTGCCCGAAGGTTTCTCCGTTTGCCTTGTGGGCGATGGACCGTGGTTCGAAACGGTCCAATCAGATCACCAGGACTTGCTGTTGAATGCGCGTGTTGTCCTCCTAGGTCAGCGTGACGACGTGCGCTCAATCCTGCAAGTCTCGGACGCGTTCTTGTTCGCGACCTTGCACGAGAATCTCTCCAACGCGCTGCTCGAGGCGATGGCTGCATCGCTGCCCACGGTCGCTACGAATGTAGGTGGCAATCCCGAGGTCGTATTGGACGGGGAAACGGGATTTCTTGTGAGCCCTGGCGATGCGGAAACCATGACTGACCGGCTCGTTGCACTCCGTGATGACGCAGCCTTGCGGCGACGACTCGCCGACAACGGTCGACGACGAGCCGAGACCGCGTTCTCACCGGAACGTATTTATGGCCGGCTTGCCAACTTGTACGACTCGCTGCTGCGGACGCGCGGCGATCGGACGTTCCGCCGATGACCAGCGCAGATCGCGCTTCACCCCGCGGAAGACGCGTCGTCGGGCTCTCTGCGGCGATGTACGGCGGGGCAGGCGTCGCTCTTCTCACGAACATCGTGCTGACACACGCGATGAGTGCGGGCGC
>JBIQML010000018.1:0-7574 GCA_044463405.1 Nakamurella lactea
AACGGCGCCCCTACGATGGGAGGTCCGGGACAGGCGGTGACGGTGTCCCGGGACGGCCAGGCGGCGCAGGGCGTGGTCCAGGTGCCGGCCACCGATGCGGCCGCCGACGACGTCGGTGCGTTGCGGGACAAGCTGTCCGACGCCCCGGACGGGCTGACCGTGCTGGTGACCGGTCCCGCGGGCCAGATCGCCGACCTGATCGAGGCCTTCGCCGGTATCGACGGCCTGCTGCTGCTGGTGGCCGGCGGGGTGGTGGCGCTGATCCTACTGCTGGTCTACCGGGGCCCGCTGCTGGTGCTGATCGTGCTGGCGTCCGCGGTGTTCGGGCTGAGCCTGGCCGCGCTGATCGTCTATCACCTGGCGAAATCCGGTGCGGTGCAACTGAACGGGCAGAGCCAGGGCATCCTGTTCATCCTGGTGTTCGGCGCCGCGACGGACTATGCGCTGCTGCTGGTGTCGCGCTACCGGCAGCAACTGCGCGAGCAGGACGACCGGTTCACCGCGATGCGGGTGGCATGGCGGGCGACGTTCGCGCCGATCACCGCGTCGGCCAGCACGGTGATCCTGGGTGTGCTGTGCCTGCTGTTCTCGGACCTGACCTCCAACCGGGGCCTTGGCCCGGTGGCGGCGATCGGCATCGCGGCGGCCTGGCTGGCATCCATGACGTTCCTGCCGGCGGCGCTGGCGCTGTGTGGGCGGACCCCGTTCTGGCCGCTGATCCCGCGGTCCGGCAGCGACCACCCGGAGACCGGCGGCCTGTGGGGCCGGGTGTCGGGTGCGGTGGATCGGCACCCACGCCGGATCTGGGTGATCACGGCGCTGGTGCTGGCCGGATTCGCCGCCTTCGTCCCGCAGCTTCGGGCGAGCGGGACGGCGCAGTCCGACGTGTTCCTCAGCAATGTCGACTCGGTGCGCGGCGAGCAGGTGCTGGAAGAGCACTTCCCTGGCGGCACCGGCTCACCCACCCTGATCGTGGCCAACGCGACGAAGGCGGATGCGGTGGCGTCCGCGGCCAAGGTGGACGGGGTGGCGTCGGTGACGGTGATCCCCGGCCGGGACGGCGCGCCGCTGACGGCGAACGGGCGGGCCGAGATCGCCGCGGTGCTCGCGGCGGCGACCGGCTCCCAGGAGTCGCTGGCAACCGTGCAGCGGATCCGTGACGCGGTGCACGCGGTTCCGGGCGCCGACGCCCTGGTGGGCGGGCAGAGCGCGCTGCAACTGGACACGAACCTGACCTCCGAGCGGGATCGGACGGTGATCATTCCGATCGTGCTGCTGGTGGTGTTCCTGGTGCTGGCGCTGCTGCTGCGGGCGCTGCTGGCCCCGCTGCTGCTGATCGCGACCGTGGTGCTGTCATTCGCGGCCACCCTCGGCGTGTCGGCGTTGGTGTTCAACCACCTCTTCGACTTCCCCGGCGCGGACCCGGCGGTGCCGCTGTTCGCGTTCGTATTCCTGGTCGCGCTGGGCATCGACTACAACATCTTCCTGATGACCCGGGTGCGCGAGGAGGCGCTGCAGCACGGAACCAGGCACGGCACGGTGCGCGGTCTGGCCCTGACCGGCGGGGTGATCACCTCGGCGGGAGTGGTGCTGGCGGCGACGTTCTCCGCGCTGGCCGTGCTGCCGATCCTGTTCCTGGCGCAGATCGCGTTCCTGGTCGCGTTCGGGGTACTGCTGGACACCCTGATCGTGCGTTCGCTGCTGGTTCCGGCGCTGACCATCGACATCGGCCGGTGGGTGTGGTGGCCGTCCCGGCTCAGTCGGGGCCAGCACTCCCGGTCGGCCGACGCCGACGGTTCCGTCACGACACGGCAGCCCTGACCAGGTCGGTGACCTTCTTCTCGACGGCGGGACTCCAGGCCGGCACCGCGAACGAGACCGGCCAGATGTCGCCATCGTCCAGGTGCGCCGCGTATTGGAACTCCAGCGTCGCGTAGCGGGTCTTGAACTTGCCGGCGTGCTTGAAGGCGACGATGAGGTTACCGTCCGCGTCGTCGTAGGCGGGCATCCCGTACCAGGTTCGCGGCGACAGCCCGGGAGCGGCCGCGATGATCGTGGCGTGAACGCGCTCGGCGAGCGCGCGGTCCTCGGGCGCCATGGCGGCGATCGCCGCGAGGGCCGCCTCCAGCCCGTCGGCCTTCTTGGCGCCCTTCTTGCCCTCGGCGCGCAGTTCCGCAGCGCGCTGCTTCATCGCGGACAGCTCGGCGGCCGAGAAGCCGCCCGACCGTTGCGTGGAACTCTGTGCTGGCATCAGTGCCTCACTTCTCCTGTGCGTGGTGGTGCGGCCGACATCGACCGCGCACCGACGAGGCTATGGGAGCCGACGCCACCGGTGCTTCTCGATTCGTGATCGATGGGCGAGCCGGTTCACGCGACGCGGCATCGTCCGCCGCCGGAGTGCTGAACAGCCGTCGGCGTGCTGCCTTCCAGGTAGACGCGCTCGGTCATGAAGACCCGTCGCGACCCCGACACAGACGGAATACCGTTGACAATTCACATTGTCTCTCGTAAATTGGGCAGCGTGCCCAGTTCCGATATGCACGTATCGGGAAGTCACGCCACATCGGCGAAGGCGCTCGTCAAGGGCCTGGCGGTGGTGCAAATCATCTCGGTCTGTGGCAGGCCCACCTCACTCAAGACGATCACGGACGCACTCGATATGCCGCGAACGACGGTCCAGCGCCTGCTCCGGGTCCTGGTCGATCAGAACATCATCCAAGGCGACGCTGGTGCCGGATTTGCGCTGGGTCCCCAACTCGCGGTCTGGGGAGCGCGCTACATCGACGACCTTGACGTGCTCCAGGTGGCCAAGCCGTTCCTGAAGGAACTGGCCGACAAGACCAGGGAGACGGTCTACCTCGGCGTTCGGCTCGGCGATCGGGTCCTGTATCTCGGCAAGGAGTCGAGCCCCCAGCCCGTCCAGCCGAGCGCGGTCATCGGCGCGAGCAACCCGCTGCACAGCACGGCGATAGGCAAGGCACTGCTCGTCTGGTCGCTCGAGACCGTTCGCGCCGATTACCTGCAGCATCCGCTGGAACGCAGGACCGAGGGAACCATCACGGACGCAGGCGCGCTGGCTCTGGAGTTGGACAAGACCAGGTCGCGCGGCTACGCCATCGATGATGTGGAGAACGAGGAGGGCGTCCGGTGCGTCGCTGCGCCCATCCTCGGGCCGCATGGTGCCGCGCTGGCTGCCATCTCCGTTTCGGCGCCTTCGTATCGCTTCTCCCGGAACGACATCACGACGATCGCACCCGATGTGATCCGCGTGGCAAATGCAGTGTCCAGCGGATGCGGCGGGGAGGAGACGATCGCGTCTCCCGCCTCGCGCCATCCATCGAGACGAAGGAAGTGATCGATCAATGTCCGACGACAACGGCTGGCGAGGAACCATCGGCAAGCTGAACGATGCGGACCTGCGGGAGTTCCTCGATGAGCCCGTGCTGGCCCGCCTGGCCACCCTCGACTCCCATGGATGGCCCTACGTCGTCCCGTGCTGGCAGGAATGGGATGGCGAGGGCTTCTGGGTCATTCCGCGGGAGCGATCCGCCTGGGCATTGCATCTCAGGGACGAGCCCCGGTGCGCCATCACGGTGGACGATCAGGGCGGCAGGCTGCGAAAGGTCGCCGCACAGTGCCGCGCCGAACTGGTGGAGGAGCCGAACACCGGCGGGCAGTGGGTCGCCATCGCGGAGCGCATGAGCACCCGATACCTGGGGCCGAACGGTCCGAAGTACCTGGAACCCACGCTGGACAAGCCGCGGTGGTTGTTCAAGTTACACCCGGTATCGCAACAGACGTGGCAGGGTGTCGACTGGGCCGAGCGATACAAGTAAACCCGACGATTCGCAGGTAGCAACATGCAACTCGCGGCTGAACGAAGTCCGCGGCTGGCGCGCGTTTCTCGTACCGCGCTGACCATCGTGCCGTACGGCGGCCTCGTGCTGGTGCTGATCCTGGCGGCGATCCTGACGCCGACGTTCTACAGTGGTCCGAGCCTGACGCTCGTGCTGTTTCAGATCGGATTCATCGGGCTCACGGCCGTGGGCCAGACGTTCGTTCTGTTGACCGGCGGCATCGACCTGTCCATCGGCGCAGTCATCGGTCTGACCACCGTCATCATCGCCAGCGAGTCGAACGGCGACAACGGGAGGCTTGCCTGGGCCATCATCCTTGCCCTACTGGCGGGAATCGTCGTCAGCTTCGTCAACGCCGGACTGGTGATATTCCGGTCCGTCCCGCCGTTCGTGGCGACGTTCGCCACCTTCGTACTGGTCCAGGGATCCATCACCGCATGGACGCGAGGAGCGCCATCGGGCGATATTCCCAGCGCACTCGGACCCGTCGGCGCCGGAAAGCTGCTGGGCCTTCCCTGGCCGACATGGATTTTCGTCGTCGTCCTCATCGCATCGGCGGTCGTGCTCGGAGGTACGAGCACCGGCAGGAGGATCTACGCCACGGGCGCCAACCCGGTGGCCACGCGGCTGTCCGGAATCCGCACCACGACGGTCATCGGAGGTGCCTACCTGGTTTGTGCACTTCTTGCCGTGCTGGTGGGGATCATCGACGCCGGATATGTGGGGCATGTAGACGCGCAGCTCGCACGGAGTCTGAACCTCGATTCCATAGCGGCGGCTGTCATCGGCGGTGTCGCCCTCACCGGAGGACGCGGCACGATCGCTAATACCACCGTGGGAGTACTGCTCCTCGCGGTGCTGATCGTGTGGATGACGCAACTAGGGGCCGGCATCGGCGGTCGGTTAGTCGTTGAGGGAATCGTGATCGCATTCGCCGCCTGGCTGCAAGGACGCGGCCAGGTGAATCCACTTCGGCAATAGAACTCAGAAAGGACGGAAATCAATGAAACATCGACACGGGCGCAGCATCCGTGCACTCCTCGTCACCGGAGCGGCGGCATGCATGGTGCTCGCCGCGTGCAGTTCCACGTCGTCCGGGAGCGCCTCCGGACAGTCCGCCGGCACCTCCAGCTCCTCGAGCTCGAGCGGGAGCAGCGGTGGATCGGCGTCGTCGAGCGTGCAGGGCGGGTCGGCGAGCGGTTCGAGTTCATTGGCCAGCGCGTCGGGGTCGTCGGCGAACTCAGACTGCCCCGGGCACGACAAGGTGAAGGCACAGTTCGACGCCGTCTGGGAGAGCGCCGAAAAGGGTCTTGGCCTCAGCGGCATCAAGCCAACCGAGCCAACGCTGTGCATGGTCGACACCTCCAAGTACAAGAAGGAGCCGTCCGGAGGCCAGTACAAGATCGCCTATGCGTCCCAGGGCCCGACCAACTCGTGGGCCGCGGAGCAGGATGCCGCGTTCAAACTGGAGGCCAAGAAGCTGAACGTGCAGGAGATCTACGCCTCGGCCGATGGTGACGCCACCAAGCAGGTCGGCAACATCCAGCAGCTGCGCGCGCAGAGGCCCGACGCGATGATCGTGGTACCGATGGGGTCGGGCATCACCGGGCAGGTGAAGGCAACGGTGAACGCAGGAATACCCGTCGTGCTGTGCTCGGGCATCCTTCCGGACAGCAGCGGCGCGGTCAGCACCGTCACCCGGTCGTACGACATGCAGGGTGTGCTGTGGGCCGAGTGGATCGTCAAGGCGATCGGTGGCAAGGGCAACGTTGCGATGCTGTCCGGCATCCCCGGCGTGCCCACCGCCGAGTTCCCGAAAGCGGCTGCCGAGAAGACCTTCGCCAAGTACCCGGACGTCCACGTGGTCGCCAAGGAGTACGACCAGTGGTCACCGACCACGGCGAAGACGGTGGCGGCGAACCTGCTGGCCAAGTACCCCGACCTGGCGGGCATCTGGTCGGACTCCGGTTTCGGTGACATCGGCGTCGCCGAGGCATACAAGCAGGCCGGCAAGCCCATTCCGCCACTGACCGGGGATAGCTCGAACGCGTTCCTCAAGGCGGTCCAGGGTGAGGACATCAAGTTCGGCATCTCCCCGTTCCCGCCCGAGATGATCTCGACCTGCCTGCAGACCGCTGTCAAGATCCTGCACGGCGAGAGCGTCCCCAACTTCATCAATGTGGACGTGCCGACCTACACCAACGAGGACGCCGACAAGTTCATCCGACCGAAGTGTTCGGATGACCTCTGGGTGCCCAGCCAGCTCCCAGACGACGTTCTCAAGCAACTCAAGCTCTGCTGAATCACCGATCACGAAGGAATCGAACATTCAGGTGCCGGGCATACAAGCGCGAGACATCAGCAAGTCGTTTCCCGGCGTGCATGCGCTCAGCCGGGTCGGACTGGACCTCCGACCCGGACGGGTGCATGCGCTGGTGGGAGAGAATGGCGCTGGAAAGTCGACGCTCGTCAAGATCCTCACCGGGGTGATCGCCCCCGACGAGGGCAGCATCCTTGTCGACGACAAATCGGTGCGATTCTCCGGCCCGCAGGATGCCAGGGCGCAGCGAATCGCGGCGGTGTTCCAGGAGCTCAGCGTCATCCCAGCCATGAGCGTCGCGGACAACGTGATGCTGGGCCAGGAACGCACCCGCCACGGGTTCGTCAGCCGTCGTCGGAACCGTGCCACGGTTCGTGGAGTGCTCGCTCGCGTCGGCCTTGGTGACCTATCGATCGACAGTCCGGCCGAGTCGCTGTCCCTGGCGAACCGCCAACTGGTGGAGATCGCCCGGGCTTTGGTGAACAGGTCACAGTTGCTGATCTTGGATGAACCGACTGCGGTGCTGGCGGACGACGCCGTCGAGCGCTTGTTCGCGCTGGTGCGGGACCTGGCGCGCGACCAGACGGCGGTGCTCTATATCAGCCATCGCCTCGAGGAGATAGACAAGATCTGCGACGACGTCACCGTCCTCCGGGATGGCTGCGTGGTCTCCACCGGTGACATTGCCGAATACGACGCCGATCGGATCGTTCACGAGATGGTGGGACGTGAGGTGGAAACGGCATTCGCCCACCACCGGGCCACCGGCGACGCCCGGGTCGTTCTCCAGGTCCGCGATCTTGTCCCCGCCGGCGGCCGGGCCTCTCCTTCCCATCCGCTGGACTTGGACGTCAGGGCGGGTGACATCGTTGGAATCGCCGGCCTGGTCGGATCCGGGCGCTCCCGGATCCTGCGGACCCTGGCCGGGATCAACCCACGGGATCGCGGGACGGTGACGGTCGACGAAAGACCGGTGCACCCGACCGTGCGAGGCGCAATACGCCGAGGGATCGCGTTCGTTCCCGAGGAACGCAAGACCGAGGGCCTGGTACTGCCCCTGACCTGCGCGACGAACCTCAGCCTCGCCTCGCTGCCTAGCATCGCCCCGCACCTGTTCCTCCTGCGGGAGCGGGAAAGAGCCCTGTTCCGGACCCACAGCGAGAGCCTGAAGATTCGATCCGCCGGTCCATACCAGGCCGTCGGACAGCTGTCAGGAGGCAACCAGCAGAAGGTCAACCTGGCCGCGCAGCGCTCGGGGATCGAGGACATCGACCTCGCGGCGATCATCATCGAGATCCAGCAGCAGGAGGTCGCGTACCAGGGGGCGCTCGGCGCCGCCGCCAAGGTCCTGCAGCCCTCGCTCATGGACTTCCTGCGGTGAGCACGCGCTCGGCGGC
>JBIQML010000018.1:7584-19516 GCA_044463405.1 Nakamurella lactea
GGTCGTCCTGGCAAAGTGGCTAGCGACCGCACCGAAGGTGCTGTTGCTGGACGAGCCGACGCGCGGCATCGACATCGGTGCCCGCGCCGAGATCTACGAGATCATGCGAGTCCTGGCATCGCAGGGTCTGGCGATCGTTTTCGTCTCCAGTGATCTCCTGGAACTGCTCGGGATCGCCACCCGACTCCTGGTGTGCCGCAGCGGTGCGATCGTCGCCGAGGCCAAGGGGGACCAGCTGACCAGCGAATGGGTCATGCACACGGCATTCGGGACCAGGGAGACGGCGGCGTGACGACCACGGTGGAACGATCCGCATGGCGGATGCGCAGGCTTCACCTTCGCGGCAGAACGGGCCTTCCCATCTGGGGCGTGGTCGTGCTGTTCGTTCTGGGCCTCACGATCGCCAAGGGAAGCCAGTTCTGGAACGACGCCTACATCGCGGCGGTGCTGTCCGCGGCGGTCGTGATCGGACTGGCCAGCCTCGGGCAGCACGTCGTGGTCATCAGCGGGGGGATCGACCTGTCCGTCGGCTCCATGGCCACCCTGGGCGCCCTGCTGACGGCTGTCATGATCGACGGGCACGGCGGACGGACCTGGCCGGTGCTGATCGCGGTCGCGCTGATGGGGGCGATCGTCGGTCTCGTCCATGGAGCGCTGGTGTACTGGGGCGGGATCGCGCCGTTCGTGGTCACCCTCGCCACCTTCTATCTGCTACAGGGGCTGGCGTTCTTCATCAGCACGACGCCGGCCGGACAGGTGTCGGACGGGCTCGCCAGCTTCGGGATCAACAGTTGGGGTCCGTTCCCACAATTCTTCGGCGTCCTCGTCGTGGCCGCCCTTGTGCTGGCCTTCCTGCTGCGGCGTAGCCCTTGGGGCCGTCACCTCTACGCGGTCGGCGGCGACCCGTCCGCCGCGCGGTCGATCGGTGTCCCGGTCGGGAAGACGGTGCTGGCCGCCTACGCCGCTAGCGGATTCCTCGCCGCGCTTGCCGGAATCATGCTGGCGGCGCAGGCGACGATCGGAGACCCCACAGCAGGGCAGGGCCTGGAGCTGTCAGCGATCACCGTGGTCGTGGTCGGTGGGGTGTCGCTGCTCGGCGGTCGAGGCTCGTTGGCCGGGGCCATCGGGGGCATCGCGCTGCTCGCCCTGCTGCGAAGTTCCTTCACCCTGCTGCAGGTACCGGCGACCTACTCCGATCTCATTCGCGGCATAGTGATCATCGCGGCGGTGACGATCTTCGTGGCGAAGGCCAGACGGTGAACAGGACCGCAGGTAAGGGAGGATCCGATGGCGCCCATCATCTTTGACGCGCACGCTCACGTGTTCCAGCGCGCCGCGCTCGCGGGACGACCGGTCGACGAATTGGTCCCGGCGGAACGAGACGCCCCGGTCGAGGACCTGATCGCACTGATGGACGCCAACGATGTCGCCCATGCGATGTTGGTGCCGCTCGCACCCGGTGACGACTACGTGCCGCAGTGCGTGGCACGCCACCCCGACAGGTTCGTCGGCACCACTGTCGCCGGGCCCCGGCTACAAGGTCGTGATCCCGACCACCCCGATCCGCTCGGCGAGGTCGCACGCGAGCGCGACAGATTCGCGTTCCGCGCACTGCGCACCGGCTGGCTGGGCGACCCCGGCAAGGACATCGCCGACTCACCGATGATGCCGGTTCTTCGGTATCTCAGCGACAACGAGATCGCCCTGTGGAGTTACCTGCCCACCGCGCAGCTGCCCCTGCTCGAGGCGCTCGCCGAGCGACTGCCCGAGCTGGCGATCGTGTTGAACCACTTCGGGTTCTGCCCGGAGAACATGCAGGTGGACCGTGACGGTCGACCCTACTTCGACAGCGGGTTCACCCCCACCCAACTCGATATCGTCGACCGACTCGCCGATCATCCCAGCGTGGTGCTGATGTTCTCCGGACAGTACGCGCTGTCGCACCAGCAACCGCCGTACCCGGACATCGCCGATACGGTCCGGCGCCTGGCTGCGCGATTCGGCGCGAGCCGTACCATGTGGGCCTCCGACTTCCCGTGGACGAGGTCGGTGCCTGGCTACCCGACCCTTCTCGGGCTACCCGCGGCTACCCTGCCGGACGCCAGTCCTGACGAGATCTCAGCGATACTCGGGGGGACCGCGTCGCGGCTTCTTCGGTTCAACAGCTAGGAGAACAACGAAAATGGCCGGAATTGTCGCAGAATCGGTCGCCGCGATCAAAGGCTCCGGCATCCGCGACATCATGGAGGCCGTGTGGCGGATGCCCGGGCCCGTCATCGGATTGCACGTGGGCGAGCCGAACTTCCCCACCCCGCCGCATGTCGTCGATGCCATGCGCGACGCGCTCGCGAGGGGCGAGACCCGTTACGTACCGAACGCCGGGCTACCGCAATTGCGCGAAGCGCTGGCCCACAAGGTCAGCAGTGTGAACGGGTTTCCGGCAGCGCCCGACAATGTCGTGGTGTCCGCCGGCGGGATGCAGGCACTGTTCGCCGCACTGGCCATCACAGTACGGCCCGGCGACGAGGTGCTCATGCCGGATCCCGGTTGGCCCAACTACGACATGGCGATCCGGCTGCTCAGCGGTATCCCCGTGCGATACCCGATCAGCGCCGATGCGGGCAGCCAGGTCGACTTCGCCGCGCTGGATTCCCTGCTGACAGACCGCACGCGCGCCATCATTGTCAACTCGCCGTCCAATCCGGTGGGTGTGGTCTTCACCCCGGATACCCTGCGCGGCCTGGTCGATTTCGTGGACCGTCACAATCTGGTCGCGGTGTCGGACGAGTGCTACGAATCCATCACCTTCGAACAGGCTCACCACAGCATGGCCGAGTGGGATCGCCACGGTCGGGTAATGACGTGCTTCAGCTTCTCCAAGACCTACGCGATGACGGGCGTCCGCGTGGGTTACCTGGTGGCGCAGAGGGATGCAGCCGCTGTCGCCGCACGCATGCAGGAGAGTCTGCTGTCGTGTGTGAACGCCGCCGCACAGTTCGGCGCGCTCGCAGCGGTCACGGGACCACAAGACGAGGTGGCGACCATGGTCGCCGCGTACCGACATCGGCGCGATCAAGCCACCATGCTGCTGGCCTCCTCAGGTATCCGGTTCGTGCGGCCTCAGGGTGCCTTCTACCTGTGGTTCCATATCGGCGAGGGCAGCGGTTCGTCGCTGGACTGGTCGCTGCGGCTGCTGCGAGAGCAGCGGGTGGCGGTCGCCCCGGGCACCACATTCGGCGCCGAGGGACGGCGATGGGCCAGGGTGTCGCTGGCCACCGACCTCCCAGACCTTCTGGAGGGCCTGGGAAGGATCGCCTCGGTGATCGGATGAACGACCGATGTTCGTCGGCACCACACCGAACTCGAAGGGTTACGACGTGACAGATTCCGATTCCGGGGAACTCGCCGCGGTGGACGCCGCGGTGCGCAACGCCGAAAGCGAGCTGCTGGCGCTGACACACACGCTGATCTCCATCGACAGCCAGATACCACCGCACGGGGACGAACGGGCCATCGCGACTTTTCTCCAGGAGGAGATCGTGCGCAGGGGGCTGCCCCCCGCAACCGTGCACGCCAAGCGGGACGACCGGCCCAACCTGGTCGTTCGCATTCCCGGCGCTCGTCCCGACGCCGGCAAGAACCTGTTGCTCAACGCCCACATGGACACCAAGCCCGTCGGCGAGGCAGCGCATCTGTGGCGTACCGACCCGTTCCAGCCGACCGTCATCGACGGAAACATCTTCGGCCTCGGCTCTAACGACATGAAGGCTGCCATCGCGGCTATGCTGGTCGCCCTGTCAGCCGTCAGGTCCACCGGCCGCGAGCTGGATGGCGACATCCTGCTGGCTCTCGTGGCGGACGAGGAGGCCGGCGCAACCTACGGTTCGAAGTTCCTGGCCGAACGACTCCAGGGCGTCGACGCCTGCCTCATCGGCGAACCGTCCGGCTGGACCCACGATTGGCAGGGGATCCACCTGGTATCCCGCGGTGTCTCCGGCTTCCGCATTGTCGTCACCGGGACTCAAAAGCACTCGAGCCTGTCGGACCGGATCCCCACCGTCAACGCATCTGTGAAGCTTGCTGGCTTGATGGACCGCATGTCCGAGGAGGTTCGGTTCACGCACACTCCGCATTCCCTCGGCGATGTCGGCCCGACACTCAATGTCGGGGTGCTGCTGTCCGGGGGCACGTTCTTCGGTGTCACACCGGGCCGGGCGGAGTGCGCCTGTGATCTCCGCACCGTCCCCGGCATGTCGCTGGATTCGGTGCGCGCAGACCTGGAGCGATGGCTGGGTGAGTGCCGCGCACGTGACAAAGACCTGAAGGTGGATTTGCGTTTCGAGCCAGGCTTGGAATGGGTGCCGCCAAGCGAGATTCCTGCGAAACACCGGTTGGTCGACGTTGTGCGCCACTCGGCTGCTGCCGTCCTCGGTGCGCCGCCTCCACTCACCGTCTTTCCGGGCGCGACCGACGCACCGTGGTTCGATACCGAAGGCATCCCCACGATTGCCTCGTTCGGACCTGGCATCCTCGCATCTGCGCACGGTCCGAATGAATTTGTTTCTCAACGAAGCGTCACGGAAGCCGCGCGCATGTACGCAAGGATAATGGTCGAGTTCGCAGGCTCTGGGGCGCAGTGAATGCACACCGCTTCCGGTGGTGACACTGGCAACCGGCCGTTGACGACCGCGAATTCAAACATCTCGACCTTTAGCGTCGGCTCGATGACGGCCACCGGTATGTGCGGTATCCCCGCCGCGGCGGCCATCGACACGCACCGGCGGATCGCGGGTGCCAGTGGCGCGACACAATGACGCCATGACCGGAACAGCACTGATCACCGGAGTCGGCCGGCGCCGCGGCATCGCCGCCGGGATCGCCCAAGGCCTGGCCGCCGACGGGTGGGACCTGGCCCTGTCGTACTGGAGCCCCTACGACGACCGGATCGGCCTGGAACGCGGCCGGGACGATCCGCGCGGCATCGCCGACGAACTGCGCGCCGGCGGAGTTCGTGTGGCGCTCATTCCCGCCGACCTCGCCGATACCGCCGCGCCCGACACGCTGGTCGCGGACGCCACCTCGGAGCTCGGACCGCTGCACGCGCTGGTGCTGTCTCATTGCGAGAGCGTGGATTCCGGCCTGCTGGACACCACCGTCGAGAGTTTCGACCGTCACTACGCCGTCAACGTCCGCGGCAGCTGGCTGCTGCTGCGCGCCTTCGCCCTGCAACTCCCGCCCGCGGGCGGCGCCGTCGTCGCACTCACCAGCAACCACACGGTGCACAACCTGCCCTACGGCGCGACCAAGGGCGCCATGGACCGCGTGGTGCTGGCGGCACCGCACGAGCTCGCCGACCGGAAGCTGCGCGCCAACGTCATCAACCCGGGCCCGATCGACAACGGCTGGATGACCGACGAGCTGCGCGCGCAGCTGACGGCCATGCAGCCCACCGGCAGGCTCGGAACGTCCCGGGACGTGGCGAACCTGGTGCGGTTCCTGCTGTCCGACCGCGGAAGCTGGGTCAACGGCCAGCTCCTGCACAGCAACGGCGGATTCCCGGCGGGCCACACGCCGGTGTGACCATCGGGCAATCGGCGCGCCCCCGAGCGCCGACCCGTGCGACCATGCCGTCCATGGACGCCTTCCTGGACCCGATCGCGGACGCGCTCGCATCGCTGCCGGCGGTACGGGCGGTGTCCCTGGGGGGATCGCGCGCCCAGGGTACCGCGCGACCCGACAGCGACTGGGACCTGGCGATCTACTACCGCGGCGCCTTCCGGCCCGATGATCTGCGCGGCCTCGCCGACCGCTCCGGCTGGACGGGCGAGGTGTCCGAGGTCGGGGCCTGGGGAGGTGGGATCTTCAACGGCGGCGCCTGGCTGACGGTGGACGGGACCGGCGTCGACCTGCACTACCGCGATCTGGACGTGGTCGAGGCGCAACTGGTCCGCGCCGAGCGCGGCGAGTTCGACATCGAGCCGCTGATGTTCCACCTGGCCGGTATCCCGACCTACCTGCTGGTCGCCGAACTGGCAATCAACGTGGTGCTGCACGGAAGCCTGCCGGGCCCGGCTTACCCTGTGGCACTGCGGGATTCGGCCAGCAGGGAATGGGCCGGTCGGGCGACGCTGACCCTCGACTACGCCGCCGCCAACCACGCGCCCCGCGGCCGCCTGGCGCAGTGCGCGGGGCTCATGGTGCTGGCCGCCACCCAGTTCGCACACGCGATTCTCGCCGCCCGCGGCCAGTGGGTCACCAATGAGAAGGGCCTGCTGGAACGGGCCGGACTCGACGAGGTGGACGACATCGTCGGCGGCCTCACGACCGATCCGGCCACCCTGCGCGCGGCGGCGGGACGCCTGCGCGCGCTCGGCGAGGGGCTGGTGTCGGAGCGCTCACACCGGTAGCGACAGGTCCGATCCGACCGCCCGGCGCAGCGCGGCGCGCATCGCATCGGCGGGCGCAGGGACTCCCGTCACCAGAGAGAACTGCCGTAGGGCTTGGTGCAGCAGCATGTCCAGACCGGTGACGGTGGTCCTGCCCGGCTCGCCCGCCGCGGCCAACGGCGTCGGCCACGGGTCGTACACAACGTCCAGCAACGCCGGCACCGGCGCCAGCACCATGGCCAGGTGGTCCGCCGCCCCCGCAGGCACGGTCGACACGGCCAGTGCCAGACCGGGTGCCACCGAGGCGATCTCGTCGCCGGACATGCCGGTCGCGCGGGCATCCAGCCCGAAGCGCCGGGACAGCGACAGGGCGGTGACGGTACTCTCCGGCCGGCGTCCGGCCAGGACCAGCGGCCCGTCCCAGCGCAGGTCCGCCAGCGCCGCGATCACGGCACGCGCGGTCCCTCCCCCACCGAGCAGCAGGACCGGGCCCGCCGGCTCGACGGCCGCGGCGGTCAAGGCTCCGGAAACCCCGTCGACGTCGGTGTTCTCGGCGTGCCAGCCCCCGGCCCGCCGTAGCAACGTGTTCGCCACCCCGAGCGCCGTCACCGTCGTGGATCTCGTCACCGCCGTAGATGCGGCCGCCGCCTTGCCGGGCATGGTCACCGCCAGGCCCGCCCAGCTGCGATCCAGCGATCCCACCAGACCCGGCAACCGGTCGGCGTCACAGTCGATCGCCTCGAACGCCCAATGGCGCAGCCCGGCGGCGGCGAAGCCCGCCCGATACAGCACCGGGGACAGCGAGTGTCCGATCGGCGACCCCAGCACCCCGGCGCGGCACGGCACTCGCCCGGGCGGTGGACGCAACTCCACTCTCGATGCGAGCCCTGGGACCGATGGGCCGCCTTCCGCCGGAACCTCGTCACCGCCCCCCGGGGACGCCACCGGATCTAGCGCGTCGGATGCCACCGCTGCTCACCCGAACACGCCGTTGGCCCGCGCCTTGGCCACGCACGCCTCGTGCTCGGCGCCGGTCGTGGAGAAGCAGGTGTTGCCGTCCTTGTCGACGGCGACGAAGTACAGCCAGCTGCCCTCGGCGGGATCGCCGGCGGCATCCAGCGCGGACGGTCCGGGCGCGCCGATCGGCGTCGGCGGTAGCCCGGCATGCGCGTAGGTGTTGTACGGGCTCGGGTTCGACCTGTCCGCGTCGGAGGTGGCGATCTGGGCCCGGTCCAGCGCGTAGTTGACGGTGGAGTCGAACTGCAGCTTCATGCCCTTGCCGAGCCGGTTGTAGACCACCCGGGAGATCTTGGGCATATCCGTTGCCTGGCCCTCGCTCTGCACCAGCGACGCGATGATCGCCAGCTGGTACGGCTCGACGCCCATCGCCTTGGCCTCCGGAACGATCTTGGTGGTGTTCCACTCGGAGGCGGACGCCTGCACCACCGCCGCCAGCGCCTGCTCCGCGGTGGATCCTGGTGCGATGTCGTAGTCACCGGGCAGGATCAGACCCTCTAGGCGCTTGCGGGGGTCAGGGGCCCGCTTCACGGAATCCACCGCCCAGCCCACCACCCCGAGCGTGCCCAGGTCGGAGGTCTCGGCCGCCCGCCACAGGTCGTCGGTGGAGAAGCACTGCTTCGCGCCGTTGGTCGGCATGCAGGCCTGCGCGATCGTGGTCAGGATCCCCGGCCGGGTCGACTTATCGCCCGAGGTGGACACCGCCGTGGTGTCGGCGAGGCGCTGGCCGGGGATCACCCTCATCTGACCCACCCGGTTGTGCGGGTCAGCCAGCTCCTTGACGACCGACCGCGCCGACGAGTGCAGGTGCACGGTGTAGTAACCGGGCTGCAGGCCCTTCATCGCGGCCGTGTCCGAGGCGACCTCCGCGAAGTGTTCGGCGTTGGCCACCACCCCGGCCTCGGCCAGGGTCTGACCCACGTCGGCCAGCCCGTCACCGTTGTAGACCCGAACCACCACCACCGTCGTACCGGTGCCTGCCCAGTCCGTGGGCGCCTTGGTGCTGTTGCGCCACAGCACCACGCCCACCACCACGCCGGCCGCGATGAGCGCCATCACCAGCACGGCAATGATCGTGGAGCGCACCCGCCGCTTGCGTCGCCGCCGCTCCCGGGCCCGGTGCTCGCGGCGCTCGGCGGTGCGGCTCAGCCGCCGCTGGGCGGGGCCTGCGCCTTCCGCGGAGTGGCCGCCGCCGTTGTCGCCATGACGGGCCAGCGCCTCTCGCAGCTCGGTCAGGTCGACCTCGCCGGTGCCGGGACCGCCGTTCGGCTCGGCGTCGAAGATGCCCAGCTGGTCGTCGCCGCCGTCGTCACGCATCGGCGCCGCCGGCGGTGCGCAGCCGATCCAGCCGGGTCTGCAGGATGGTCACCGCGGCGAGCTGATCGACCACGGCGCGCCGGGACCGGCCCGGCACCCGCCGCTCGGCCAGCACCCGGTTGGCCTGCACGCTGGACAGCCGCTCGTCGACCAGCACCACCGGAACCGGGGAGATCCGGTCGCGCAGCGCGGCCGCGTAGCTGCGGGCCGCGCGCGCGGCCGAGCCGTCCGCACCGCGCAGTGTCCGGGGCAGGCCCACCGATACCTCCACCACGTGCCGCTCGACGACGAGTGCGGCCAATTCGTCCAGGTCCCGCGAGGTCTCCTCGTCCCGGGCGAGAGTGACGACCGGGGTGGCCAGAACGCCACCGGGGTCGCTGATGGCAACCCCGATACGCACGGTACCGACGTCCACCCCCAGCCGCACCCCTGTGCGCGGCGCGTGTTCCCCCGGCCCGGTGGCCGTCACGAATCCCGATCGCCGCGGCCGGCCACCGCCGCGCGCAGAGCAGCGATCGCCGCGGGCACGCCCGCCGGGTTGGTGCCGCCGCCCTGGGCCAGCTCCGGCCGGCCGCCGCCCCGACCGTCCACCTCGGCCCGGAACGCACCGACCAGGTCGCCGGCCTTCAGGCCGGCCGTCACCGCCGCCGCCGTGCAGGCCACCGCGAACGACACCGCGGAGTCGGTGACGGAGAACAGCCCGATCACCGCGGGGCGGTCGCCGAATCGGCCCCGGATGTCGGTGGCCAGCGTGCGCAGATCCGCGGCGGGCAGCCCCTCCGGCAGCGACGCGGCGACAAGACCGATCGCGCCGCCCGCAGTGTCTACCGTCTCCGCGGCGTCCACCAGAGACCCGGCGGAGGCGAGCACCGCCTCCGAGTGCACCCGCTGCAGCTCCTTCTCGGCCACCCGCAGCCGCTCCATCAGGGCCTGCACCCGGTCCGGCAGGTCGTCCGCCGGCACCTTGAGCAGGTCGGCGAGCTGGGCGACCAGCGCCCGCTCGGTGGCCAGGTGCCGCATCGCGTCGATGCCGACGTAGGCCTCCAGCCGCCGATGCCCGGACCCGACCGAGGACTCGCCGATCAGCGAGAGCGGACCGATCTGGCTGGAGTGTTCCACGTGGGTGCCACCGCACAGCTCGATGGACCACGGGCCGCCGATCTCCACCACCCGGACGGTCTCGTCGTAGGTCTCGCCGAACAGCGCCAGCGCGCCCATCTGCCGGGCCTCGGGCAGCGAGGTGTACTGCACCGCCACGGGCAGATCGCGGCGCACCGCGAGGTTCGCGACCTCCTCGATCTCGCTGCGCGTGCTGTCGGACAGCGAGGAGTTCCAGGCGAAGTCCAGCCGCAGGTAGCCGGGCTTGTTGTAGGAGCCGGACTGCAGCGCCTGCGGTCCGAGCACCTGCCGCAGCGCCGCGTGCACCACGTGGGTGCCCGAGTGCGCCTGCCGGGCGCCGATCCGCCACTCCGGGTCGACCCTGGCCAGCACCGAGGTGCCCTCGCGCAGCTCGCCGGCGGTGACGCGCACCTGGTGCACCCACAGCTTGCGGTTGACCTTCTGCACGTCGATGACCTCGGCGGAGCTGCCGTCGGCCAGGATGATGCCGGCGTCGGACTCCTGCCCGCCGGACTCGGCGTACAGCGGGGTGCGGTCCAGCACCACCTCGACGATCTCGCCCTCGCCGGCGGCCTTGATCCGCGCGCCCTCGGAGATCAGCCCGCGGATGGTGGCCTCGGACTCCAGCTCGGAGTAGCCGGTGAACTCGGTCGCCCCGGCGTCCAGAAGTTCCTTGTACACGGTCAGGTCGCCGAAGCCGCCCTTGCGCGCCCTGGCGTCCGCCCGGGCGCGGGCCTTCTGCTCGGCCATCAGCTCCCGGAAGCCCTCGGTGTCCACGGTCAGCCCGGCCTCCGAGGCCATCTCCAGGGTCAGGTCGATCGGGAAGCCGTGCGTGTCGTGCAGCGCGAACGCGGTCGCCCCGGAGACCGTCGACCGCCCGGCCGAGCGGGTCTCCTCGGCGGCCTGCTCGAACAGCTTCGACCCGGAGGACAGGGTGCGCAGGAACGCCTCCTCCTCGGTGGCGGCCACTTGCTCGATCCGCGCGAAGTCGGTGGTCAACTCCGGATACGACTCGCTCATCAGATCCCGGACCACGGCGGTCAGGGTCGGCATCACGGGCTTCTCGACGCCCAGCAGCCGGGCGGAACGGATGGTGCGGCGCAGCAGCCGGCGCAGCACGTAGCCGCGGCCGTCGTTGGACGGTGTGACCCCGTCGCCGATCAGCATCACGCCGGACCGGATGTGGTCGGCGATCACCCGAAAGCGCACGTCGTCGGTGTGTTCCCGGCCGTAGGAGCGTCCGGAGAGCGCCTCGGCGGTGGTGATGATCGGCCGCAGCAGGTCCGTCTCGTAGACGTTGTCCACGCCCTGCAGCAGGAATGCGACCCGCTCGACACCGAGGCCGGTGTCGATGTTCTTGCGCGGCAGCGAGCCGACGGGCGGGTGCCCGTACTTCGGGCTCTCCTCGCCGCGCACGTCCTGCATGAAGACCAGGTTCCAGAACTCCAGGTAGCGGTCCTCGTCGGCCTCCGGGCCACCCTCGGTGCCGTACTCCGGGCCACGGTCGAAGAAGATCTCCGAACACGGTCCGCCCGGGCCGGGCACGCCCATGTCCCAGTAGTTGTCCTCGCCGCTGCGGCGCTGGATGCGCTCGGCCGGCAGCCCGGCGACGTCCCGCCAGATCTGGAAGGCCTCGTCGTCCTTCTCGTAGACGGTGGCCCAGATGCGCTCCGGGTCGAAGCCGTAGCCGCCGTCCTCCAGGCTGCCGGTCACCAGCTCCCAGGCGTGCCGGATCGCCCCCTCCTTGAAGTAGTCGCCGAAGGAGAAGTTGCCGGCCATCTGGAAGAACGTGTTGTGCCGGGTGGTGACGCCGACGTTGTCGATGTCCAGGGTGCGCACGCACTTCTGCACGCTGGTGGCACGGGGGAACGGTGGGGTGGCCTGCCCGAGGAAGTACGGCTTGAACGGCGCCATGCCGGCGATGGTGAACAGCACCGTCGGGTCTTGGCTGATCAGCGACGCCGACGGCACCACGGTGTGGCCGGCGCGCTCGAAGTGATCCAGGAATCGTCGTCGGATCTCGTGGGTCTGCATGTCGAGGGGTTCCTTATGTCGGTTCGGGCCGTGTCAGTCTCCCGCGGCGGGTGCCACGC